>JANQIV010000093.1 GCA_028282005.1 Melioribacteraceae bacterium
AGCAATGCGCCTAGCTGAAAAACCGTGAAGAACATCACCCAATCCAAATCTTGAATATACTGAACCACCGGATGCGAAAATTGTATTTAAAGATAATATAACAAGTATTATTTTATAAGTTTTCATCATTAATTTCTAATTAAGTTTGCTGTATTTAATAATTAACCTTGGCCTTTTGTTTATGTCTACAAAACTTGAGCTTCTCAATGCAACTCTGTTGACTAGTCTTGCATCATCACCTAAAGTAATTTTAAAGCCTTGATTATCTTGTTGGTCAGTATTTAAAAATAAATCCAAAGCAGCTTGAAAATTACCGGAATATCTTGTCTCGCCTTCTGTGCTTCTTGTAACAGCAATTCTCGATCTGGAAAATAATTCCCTCGATGTTGAATCAGAGTAAATAAACATTGATAAAGTATCTGTCGGATCTGAGCTATAAACATCTTTCGTAGTATCAATAAAAAACTCAATTGTCGCTTCATTAATTGCAATGTGTTCAGGTATTTGGGTTAAATCCATAAAGAAATCAGCTCTTAATGGAATTCCCCCCTGTAGATAAATATTTCCATCCGCATCTTCCAAATTCCTACTACTTTCAACAACGTGTACGTCATTTAAGGAATTCAGTCTGATTGTATCCTGTTCTTCACCATCAATCTGGAAATCAACATACAGTGCAGAAATATCGTCAGAGTTATTCAGCAAAGAATTTGATTTAAACCCGATAATTCTTTCAGTACCATTGACGGGTTCTAATAAAATTCCTTCATTTACAAAACTCGAATCACCTGCACCAAGTTTTAACCATTTGTCAACTAAGTCCAGATCCAAAACAAAAGAAATCAAAGAATCTGTTATAATTTTTTCAGTAGCAATTTGGTCAGAACCTCTGCCGATACTTGGTAAATCTTCAGCGGTAAATTCAGACGAAGTCCAGTTAGATGTTATCTCTGTAATTGTAAAATCAAAAAATGCATTTGTATCACCGAGAAAAAACTTCGGCAATATTTCAACATAAGCTTTATTGATTGTTATTGTATTATCATTGATAGCATCTTTTACCGAATCGGGAATAAAATTTGAGAACCTCATTAATGTACTAACTGTCAAATTATTTTCTTTTCCGACCAGCAAATTTTGAGATGTCCCCAAATTAAAGGTAGTATCTTCTGAATCAACAAAATTACTAATGAATTTTTGCGGGAATGCTTCTTCAGTACTATTTAGGACTATAAATTGAACTCCATCATCTTTAAGCAAATCATCTCCGATGGAGGCGGGGTCATCTTCACAAGAAATAAATATAAATATTAAAAGAGTGGCAACAAAAAAATTCTTAAGGAACAACTTCAAACTTTTTCCTCCGTAAAATCACTTACAATAAAATTATACGCTTCTAAAAAATTTCGAGCTACAAAGTTGGGAGATTTTCCATGCTTTTGCAAGATATTTATTTCGTTATCTACATATTCCGAAGACAACAAAATTGATTTCAAGCCGGCATTTAATCCGCATTCTACATCAGAAGCTTTGTCTCCAACAAAATATGATTTCGAAAGGTCGACATCGAAATCTTTACTAGCTTGTAAAACCATTTGAGGAGAAGGTTTCCGACAATCACATTTTTCTTCAGGTGAAAAGTCAGGATGATGCGGACAAAAATAGAATGAATCGATTGAAACGCCTTCACTTTCGAGAAGATCATTTACTTTATCATTAACTGAAACAACTTGTTGCTCAGTTATAATTCCTCTTGCAATACCAGATTGATTGGATATTACGATAACTTGAAACTTAAAGTCATCTTTTAGATTCTTAATACTTTGAGCAGCATTTGGAAGGAATTCAACTTGCTCGGGATCTCCTAAATATCCAACATCAACAATAATGGTTCCGTCCCTATCTAAAAATACTGTAGGATTAGGCATTAAATTTTAGCTGGCAATTTTTTTATACAACTCAACATAACTCTTTGCAGAATTTAACCATGAAAAATCAGATTTCATTCCTGTCTTCATAATCTTCTGCCAACTCTTTTTATCCGTAGTATAAACTTTGATTGCTCTTTTGATTTCTTTGATCATTGAAGCAACATCATATTTGCTGAATACAAAACCATTACCTGTTCCGTCTTTATCAATAAAGTTTTCAACAGTATCTGCGAGTCCACCTGTTTTATGAACTATTGGCACAGTACCATAAACAAGACTGTACATTTGGTTTAATCCGCAAGGCTCATATCTTGAAGGCATTAAAAACATATCGCTGCCTGCTTCAATTAGGTGTGCAAGTTCATCATCAAACCCTAAATAGCAAGCAAACTTTTCGTCATTATCCATTAAGGTTGATTCAAAAAACTTATGATATTTTTTATCCCCTGTTCCTAAAAGAACAAGTTGAATATCAAGCTTCATTAATTCTTTGAAACCTTTTTGCAACACATCAAATCCCTTTGTATCGAAAAGTCTCCCGATCATACCAATGACAGGAACACCTTCTTTATAATCCAATCCGAACTTATCTAGCAAAGCTTTTTTATTTTCTTCTTTGTCTTCAATTTTTTTGATAGAATATTTCTTAGCAATTTTTTTATCTTTTTCAGGATTCCAAATTGAAGTATCGATTCCGTTTATAATTCCATAGACATCTTTTTTTCTTTTCACTAAAGTATCTTTTAATCCGGCACCGTAGTTGTCATCTTTACATATTTCACCGGCATGTGTTTCACTAACCGTATTTATTAGGTCAGCAAATACCAATCCGCTTTTCATAAAATTCACTTTACCTTTGTGCAAAATCCCTTCATCAGAGTTTAGTTCTGCTGGTAACCCGGTTTTAGCAAAAGTAGATTTGGCGAAAACACCTTGGTACAATAAATTGTGAACAGTGAAAATAGATTTGATATTCTCAAATAATTCCTGGCCGGCAAATTCATTTTTAAGATAAGCAGGGATTAAACCGCACTGCCAATCGTTACAGTGAATAATGTCAGGCACCCAGCCAAGTTTATTGATCAATTCAAAAACAGATTTAGCAAGAAGAATAAAGCGTTCATCATTGTCTTTAAAATCTTTACCGGAAATTGGATCAGCATACAAACTATGCCTGCTGCCAAAATATTCTTCATTATCCAAAAAATAAAGTTGAACCCTCGCCTTTTGTCCAACCAAAAAAGATGAACGAAGAGAAAAGATTACTTCTTTATCGCCTATGTTCGCCGATAAATCTTTTAATCTCACAACTTCGTGAATCTTAAATTTTCTTTCGTCAATCGCACCATATTTTGGGACAACTATTCTGATCTGATGGCCCATTTCCAGCAACTTTTGCGGTAAAGCGGAAGATACATCAGCCAAACCACCGGTTTTTACGAAAGGTACAACTTCAGAAGTGACAAAAAGAATTTTTAATTTTTTGGAAGGAGGCATATTAATTCCTTTTTATTTTTAAGCACGAAAAATACAAAATTATTGACTTATTATCAAAAAATTTAGCATATTAGATATTCGTTTGCTTTTTTCGGAAGACCAATTTTCTTCAATCTTAAATTTTAATTTTACCTCATGAAAAAAATTATACACAACGCGGCACAAATAGTAACAATAAATACAAAAGGCAAAAACTACAAACGTGGCAATGAAATGAATGATCTTGACGTATTAACTGATCATTCAATAGTTATTGCAAATGGGAATATTGAATCCATTCGCCATAATGATGAAGTCAACCATTCTGAGTTTGATGAGGTTATTGATCTATCCGGTAAAGTAATATCTCCCGGATTTATCGATTGCCACACCCATACCGTTTTTGCCGGTTCTCGTGCAAATGAATTCAAGATGAAATTGGCCGGAGTTGATTATGAAGAAATTGCAAGACAAGGTGGCGGAATTATATCTACAGTAAAAGCTGTTCGGCAGTCAACTGAAGAAGAGTTATTTGAAATTGCAAAAGAAAGGATTGAGTATTTTATTTCGCAAGGGATTACTACTCTTGAGATAAAAAGCGGCTATGGACTTGATTTTGAAAACGAGATAAAAATTTTAAAGGTCGTAAAAAGACTAAATGAAGAATTACCGATAGATATTGTTTCTACATTCTTAGGCGCGCACACTACTCCGCCTGAATACAAAGGGAAACAAAATGAATATGTCGATTTAGTGATAAATGAAATGCTTCCTTTTGTTGCAGAAAATTCCTTAGCTGATTACTGCGATGTTTTCTGTGAAGCTACCGCTTTTTCCACTGAGCAAACTAAACGAATTTTTCAAAAAGCCACAGACTTAAACTTGAGATTAAAATTACATACTGATCAATTTAATAATCTTGGTGGACTTGGTTTAGCTTTGGAAATGAATGCCGACAGTGTTGATCACTTAGAAGTTTTAGCTGAAGAAGATATTTCTAAAGTCGCTCAAAGTGAAATGGCTATTGTATTGCTACCTGGTGTTTCTTTCTTTTTGGATTATGGATTTGCACCTGGCAGAAAACTTATTGACAATAATGCAGTTGTTGCACTTTCCACTGATTATAATCCTGGCTCATCTCACATTGCAAACTTAAATTTCATTATGTCTTTAGCTGCACTAAAAATGAAAATGTCAATTGAACAAACTATATCTGCAGTAACCATAAATGCAGCCAAGGCAATCAATGTTCATGTAAGAACTGGAAGTATTGAAGCAAATAAAAAAGCAGATTTTGCTGTGTTCGATACAAACGAATATGCTGACATTGTTTACAATGTTGGGAAAAATCTGAATTGTATGACAATCAAAAATGGTGAAGTTATTTACCAGAAATAATTTATGAAAATATTTCTAGTCTCATTTCTTTTTTTAATAAACATTTCCTGCGCCCAGCCCGCTGTTGTTAAAACCGGGATAGAGGTTTTAAAAAATTCTGATTTCTCTCAACTCCAAAATAAAAATATTGGTTTGATTACAAATCAAACTGGACTAGATAATAAACTAGTCTCAACAGTTGATATTTTCCACAATTCAGAGAACTTGAATCTGGTTGCACTCTTTGCACCAGAACACGGTGTAAGAGGAACACATAGTGCAGGCAGTTATATCAATAGTTATGTTGATGAAAGAACTCAATTACCAGTTTACTCTCTTTACGGCAAAACAAGAAAACCTTCGAAAGAAATGCTAAATGAAATCGATGTTTTAGTTTACGACATTCAAGATATTGGTAGCAGATCTTACACATATATTTCGACACTAGGCTTAGCAATGGAAGCAGCAACTGAAAACAAAATAAAATTTATTGTTCTCGATAGGCCCAATCCGCTTGGTGGCAATAGAATTGAAGGCTCTTCGGTTGAAGAAGGTTTTGACTCTTTCGTTAGCAAATATAAAATCCCTTACATTTATGGGCTTACTGGTGGTGAGCTTGCTTTATTTATTAAAGATGAAATTTACAAATCGACCGGCAAAGTATGTCAGTTGGAGATAATAAAAATGGAAGGATGGAATCGTGATATGATTTGGAAAGATACCGATCTTCAATGGATTCCAACTTCTCCGCATATTCCAAATTGGGAAACAGCTTTCTTTTATCCTGCAACCGGAATGATTGGCGAATTAAATAAATTCTCAAATGGTGTTGGGTACACAATACCTTTTCAAACTATTGCAGCAGATTTTATTGACGCAGATTTATTAGCGGAATCACTAAACAATAAAAAAATTCCCGGAGTTATTTTTAAGTCAATTTCTTACAAACCTTATTATGCTTTCTCGAAAGGTAATACAGTAAATGGAGTTCAAATATATTTTGAAAATCTTGAAACTGTTATCTTAACTGAAATCCAATTTCATGTTTTAGAAACAATACATGAAATGTATCCGGAAAAATTAATTTTTGAAGATGCAGAATCAAACAGAATTTCAATGTTTGATAAAGTTATAGGTACAGATAAAATAAGATTGGAGTTTCAAAAAAACTATAAAGTAAAAGACATTTTGGAATACTGGCGAAAAGATGTTGAAGAATTTAGAGAGCAAAGTAAAAAATATTATTTATACAATTAATCAAAAGTAATTTCCAAATCACCAACCGGCCAACGGGCTCTTAAATCCAAAGTATCTCTATAATAAACAAAATGCTCAGATTTTTCAAAAGGATAAACACTTCCGTAACTAAAGACTCCGTTACTGTCTTTATCCACAAACGACCAAAGCAAATACTTTCCAGGGTAAACACGATCGTATTTAAAAGTTAAATCCGATTTTGTTTTTTTGATCAACTTTATTTTTTTATCGGAGAGATTTTCTAACACAGTGTAATAGTCTGCAGAATCATTTTTAGTAATAATTTTTCCCAGCGCACCGGAGAATTCAATTTCATTTATGGTTGATAAGTTAACAGTATAAACGGAATCAATCGTGTTTCCTGCAATATCAACTATATTATTTAAATCAATTTCAATTTTGTAACGCTTATTACTTCTCAGTTTTTCAGTAACTTTTATTTCAAGTGTTCCATCGTCAACTCTACTAAGATTAAACGTATAGGAATTTGAATCATCTAAAAACTTGATTGCACTTTGTATTTCACTCTGCTCAAATCCGTCATCAAAATTTATTATCACCCAGGGATTCTCGAAATCAATTTTATTGCCGGCATATTGTGTGACAACCTTATTTACTTTGACCTTAGCTGTATCTGCTCTGTTACTAGGTGTAAAGCTGATAGCATCTTCATCACTTTCATTTCCGTTATAATCAAAAAAATTTTTTGCCACTAGATATTTGTCATCTATATTTTGAAGTGTATCTTCCAAAACCAGAAAAGCCTTTTTACTTTTAAGATCGTTTTTATAATAGTATTTAATTTTATTTATTTGATTACTGTTAGAATCAATAACAAAAAAATTATCAGTATCAACTTTTGTTGAATCGATGTGCTCATTGTATTCTATAAGAATATGATAGCGGTCAACCATTGTAGTACTTAAAATAAAAGGCTTGGAAGTGTCTTCATTTGTTAACTTAAAATTCAGATTACTAATTACAGGCTTATCTTTGGTAATTATTATTTCTCTGTCCTGGACACCGTAATAATCATTCTCAACATTGTATAACAAATCTTTAAAATCATCTCGGATTGCATAAACATTATAATTACCGGGGCTTAATCCAAGTAATTCGTATTCACCCTTTTCTCCAACTTGTGTAACGTTTAGTGGTTTCTCTTCGATAGGATTTACCATAGACGAATCAATTAAATAAGCAAAAACAAAAACACCTTCAGGTTTGGCGTCATAAACTTTACCCAGAATTCTTCCATTAAAAATTTCATCTCCCGTTGAAAGCCTATAAGTAAATGCTTTTGCCATTCTATTTCGGTTGTTAACGTCAATTACATCAGTACCAATCGTAAAAATATAAGTGGTATTTTCACGAATAGAAGAATCCGGGAATACAATTTCTAAAGTTCTTCCTCCCCAATTGTATTCAATTTTCCCATCGATCTTAGGAGAAATAAATACTGCATTTTTTACTGAGTTTTTATCAACATACTCTGAAAATGTAAGTTCAATAGAATTGCCTGAAAAATTCACGGTCTCATTAGGAGGATAAACTTCAATGATTTCCGGCGGGACTTTATCTACTTCTCCACCACCGGGAGGCAATTGATTAGCACAGCCAAGAATCAATAATACTAATAATATTTTTAACAGTTCAGTTAATCTCAATTTCTACTATCTCTCCAACGTCTATATTGTCTGACATTTCGATTGTGATCTTTTAATGTCTTCGCAAATACATGATCACCTTTTCCGGAAGCTACAAAATAATAATAATCATGTTCTTCAGGATAAAGGGCAGCAATTACAGCTTCTTTACCGGGATTATTAATTGGTGCAGGCGGTAATCCGGCATATTTATAAGTATTAAACGGTGAATCAATTTCTAAATCTTTATAATAAATTTTATTAAATCTTTTTTTATGCCT
>JANQIV010000167.1 GCA_028282005.1 Melioribacteraceae bacterium
GAGTAGCTGTTGAAGAAGCCCGGGAAGTTGTTGCTGATTTTATAAATGCTGATCCCGGTGAAATTTACTTTGTGAGCAGCGGAACTGAATCCAATAATTTTGCAATTCAAGGAATTGCAAAAACTGAGTTAGAAGAGTCTAAGCGAAATCACTTAATTACAAACAAAGCTGAACACCACTGCGTAGTTGATACTTATGAATATTTGGGAAAAAAAGGTTTTGAAATTAAAACCTTGAAACCGAATAAGAATTCTTCAATTAATATTAATTCATTAAAATCGTCAATCACAAAAAACACTTCGCTTGTTTCTGCAATGCATATCAATAATGAAACTGGTGCAGCAAATGACTTAAACAAAGTCTCTGAAATAGCTGATGCCGCAAATTGCTATTTTCATTGCGACGCAGTACAAAGCTTCGGTAAAACCCAAATAGATGTTAAAGGTATCGGGCTCGATTCACTAAGTGCATCAGGCCATAAATTTTACGGGCCGAAAGGAATTGGAATTCTATTTGCAAAAAGTGGGACGCCCCTTTCTCCCCTTTTATTTGGCGGATCACAAGAAAGAAATAGAAGAGGCGGAACAGAAAATGTTGCAGGAATTATTGGGTTTGCTGAAGCAATAAAATTAGCAGAAAATGATTTAATTGAAAATGAAAAGCGTGTTACGAAAATTAAATCAGCGTTCATTGATGGATTAAAAAATATTGAATACATAAAAATTAGCAGTGACGAAAAAACTTCACCCTATATTTTGAGTTTAACTTTTGATAGTGATTTTTACGATAACGATTCCGAATCAATGCTTATGTATTTGGATATCAATGGTGTGGCAGCATCAAACGGGGCGGCTTGTACTTCCGGAACTCTAAAACCTTCTCATGTAATAGTTAGTAGTGGTTATTCTGTGGAAGATGCAAGCGGAACAATTCGATTTTCTTTCAATCCTCAAAATACAATTGACGAAGTGAACTATACTTTAGAAGTTCTTGAAAAAATGTCTAAAAAATTCAGAAAACAAATTTAGGTTAGATACTCTATTGTCAATGCAAGTTTGTTTTTCAACTCTTCTCTTTTAACAATAAAATCTACAAAACCGTTTTCCTCTAAAAACTCAGACCTTTGAAATCCTTTTGGTAAATCCCTTCCAATAGTTTCTTTAATAACCCTTGGTCCAGCAAAACCAATTAACGCTTTTGGCTCAGCAATATTAACATCACCAAGCATTGCATAGCTGGCTGTTGTACCACCTGTTGTCGGATCTGTTAAAACTGAAATGTAAGGAATTTTTGCATCAGCTAGTCTTGCCAAACGGGCACTTGTTTTTGCCATCTGCATTAGCGAAAGTGCACCTTCCATCATTCTAGCGCCACCACTTTGAGAAATAATAATTAGAGGAATTTTTTGTTCGTAAGCTTTATCAATTACTCTAGCTAGTTTTTCTCCAACAACTGAACCCATTGACCCACCAATGAATTTAAAATCCATACATCCAAAAGCTACTTTTTTGCCGTTAATTTTTCCAATCCCGGTCTTAACGGCATCATTCAAGCCCGTCTTTTTAATTGTTGCAGCGATTCTGTCGGTATATTTTTTTGTATCAGTAAATTCAAGCGGATCAGCGGACTTCATTTTTTTATCAATTTCTTTGAAGGAATTTTCATCCAAAAGAATTTCGATATATTCAGTGCTGCCGATTCTAAAATGATAATCACATTTTGGACAGACATATAAATTTTCAGTTAATTGTTTTTGATGAATTATCTCACCGCAGTTTTTACATTTAATCCATTGTCCATCTGGTATATCACTTTTAATACTTTCGGGTGAGATATTTTGTTTTGATCGTTTAAACCATCCCATTATGATTGTCCACCTTGAATGTCAACAAAAAGAATAATTGTTTGTTCTGGATTTTCCGGATCATTTGAAAAAACAGTAATTGTTCTCGCCATTTTTCCTGATCTGTCTGAAGTATCCAATTTAATATTTATTTCACCGGTGCCGCCCGGCTGTATTTCTTTTTCACTTACTAAAGCTGCAGTACATCCGCATGAAGTTTTTACTCTATCGATTTTTAATTGGTCACTGCCTACGTTTGAAAACTTAACATTAAATTCAACAACTTCGCCTTCTGCAACTTTGCCAAAATCATGTTGATTCTTATCAAGTTTTAAAACCGGCTTTTCCGCATTAGCTTGATCAACTTTTTTACTCAAAACATTTGCAGTAAATGTAACTCTGTATTGAGGGTTATCCGGATCATTACTAAAAATATAAACATGTTTTTTTTGTTTGCCTTCTCTTCTGAAAGTGTTGAATTGCACTTCCATTGTAGTTGATTCGCCCGGCTCCAATTTATCTTTTACCGGATTGGCAGCAGTACAACCGCATGAAGCTCTAATTTTTGTAATTTCGAGTAAGGCATCACCTGCATTTTTTATTGTATAATTATGCTTAACCACTATGCCTTCATCAATATCACCAAAGTCATATGTGTTTTTCTCAATTGATATTTTTGGTGAGGAATTTTGCGCGTTTACAACCATTGTAAAAATGATTATCAAAATTAAATATTTATTCATTCTCATTGTTTTACCTTTGGAATAAAATTTTTCAAATAGAATGGTTCCATAAAATCAATGTCGGAAGATAATAAATCTTTACCAAATAAATAAGACCATCGAGCTACAAATATAGCACTTGGCGAAGTTAAAAATCCACTGTTATTGTTGAATGCATTACCATAGATAGGTGCTTCGCTCTTATCAACATCAATCATCTCTTTCTTTTTAATCTGTAATTTATCTTCGTAAGTGTAACCTTCAACAGATGATTTTACTTTTGCATAGTAGATTTCTTCATTATTTACTTTGCTTGCAATTATAAAACTAAAGTAATTCTTAAGTAAACTGCTAATTTGAAAAGCAAATGCATCAAAGGTCGGAACAGGTACGATCGGTAATTCAGCACCCATTGCTAATCCTTTTGCTGCGGATAATCCAATTCTCAAACCGGTAAACGAACCAGGCCCAATTGATACAGCAATATGATTCAATTCTTTTAAACCAACTCCGGCAGCTTTTAATATATCATCAACTGTTACGATAAGTTTTTGTGAATGTACATGTTTCTGCTGAATCGTGTTTTCTAAATATTCTTTATTATTAAGTAAAACGGCTACACTGCAGGCATCACCACTTGTTTCAATTGATAATATCGGTAAGTCAGTTTTCATTTCTTGAAATTTTTATTTTACGTTTAGTCTCATCAATATAATCAATTTCAACATTAATTCTATTTTTAGGCAGCACTTCTTCAAACATGTTAGCCCACTCTATAAATGTAATTGCTTCTGAATCTGAGAAATATTCTTCAATGCCTATATCATAAAGTTCATTGACTTTTTTTATTCTGTAAAAATCGAAGTGTAATACTTTTCTATCACCAACGTATTCATTGACAATAGCAAAAGTTGGACTGTTGGCAAAACTGATATTAAACGATTCACAAACTTTTTGAACAAAAAATGTTTTACCAGCTCCTAAGTTTCCGTTTAATGCAATTACTTCAACAGATTCCAAACTCTTTGCAAACTCTTTGCATACAGTCCGAGTTTCTTTTTCATCATTTACTATTTTTTGAAAAGGCAGTTTCAAGCTAAACCTTACTATCCATAGTTACAACCGGCAGAATCATTTCTTCCATAGATATGCCGCCATGCTGGAAAGTATCTTTATAGTAACTTAAAAATTTGTGGTAGTCGGTTGGGTAAACAAAATAATAATCTTCTTTGGAAACTATATAACTTGTGGTTAGCCCTCTTTTGGGTAATTTAAAATCAGCAGGATTTTTTATAAAAATAGCGTGCTTATCATCAACTTTTAAGTTTCTTCCGAATTTAAAACGCAAGTTTGTCGATGCTTCCCTATCCCCTAATACTTTTGCACCTCTTAGTGTTCTTATGCTACCATGATCTGTTGTTAAAATTATTTTTGCATTCGGCATTTTTGAAATCACACGGAAAGTGCCTAGCAACGATGAATGTTTGAACCAGCTTTCCGTTAATGATCTGTATGCTGATTCATCAGGAGCTATTTCTTTTAATATATCCGAATCGGAGCGGCCATGTGCAATCATATCGAGGAAGTTAACAACAATTCCCATTAGATTCGTATTCTTATGCGATGAAATGTTCTGTTCAAATGCCCGGCCTACTTCAGGATCAATAATTTTCATATACTTTAGTTCATTGCGAAGCTTAACATGCCTTCTATCCAATAATTTCTGCAGTAGTTCTTTTTCATATTTATTCATGCTTTTTTCATCATCATTTTTATTATCCCATAAAGTCGGATAATATTTTTCTATCTCAGAAGGAAACAATCCGCTGAATAAAGAATTCCTCGCATAAGGAGTTGCAGTTGGAAGTATTGAAAAATAAAAATCTTTTTGGATAGTGAACATTTCTCTTAAATATTTTTCAAATACCAGCCACTGATCCATTCTCAAACAATCGATGACAATAAAAAATACCGGGCCATTTGAATCCTTAACACTTTTGAGGACATAGTTTTCAGCTATTTCAGGTGTGAGCATTGGTACGCCTTCTTCACCTAAGTTATTTATCCAGTTCTTATAATTCTTTTCAATGAACTTACTGAACTCCTGATTACACTCTTTCCGCTGTTCATTTAATGTTTGCTTTAAACCAATTTCCGGATGTGAATCGAGTTCAAAATCCCAATTTACCAGTTTCAGATAAATATCAATCCAATCTCTGTAATCTAAATTATCTAAGAGCTTTCTAGATATCTCACCAAAATCTTGCAAATAATCTTTTGCAACATACTCACCTGATATTTGTTTTTTGTCGAGGAGTTTTTTACACACCATAAATACCTGTGAGGGAACAACCGGCTTAATTAAATAATCACTAATTTTCCCGCCAATAGCATCGTTCATCAATGATTCTTCTTCACTTTTGGTAACCATAACTACAGGGATATTTGGATTAAGCTCTTTAATTTCCCCAAGTGTCTCGAGCCCGCCCATTCCCGGCATCATTTCATCTAAAAATATTATGTCATATTTATTTTCACGGACTTCGTTAATTGCATCTTCGCCATTGGTTACTGTTTCAACGTCGTAACCTTTTTCACACAAAAATATTACGTGCGATTTTAACAAATCTATTTCGTCATCAACCCATAGAATTCTTTGCTTAGCCATTTTTCCTCAAAAAAATAATTTATTGTATTGATATGTGAACGTCTAATCCTGCCTCGTTCGTAGTAGTTGGTGGAATTCTTGAAGCACCTTTAGGTTCTGATTGTACTCTTCTATAAAAAAGTGCCAATGTTACTCTGGAACTCATCACGTATCTTATTCTTGGTTCGATAGTAGTTCTGATATTGCCGTCCAAAGGCGTACCATCGGTGTTAAAGTCATCGTTAGCACTAATGTTGGCAAAATCAAACCGAATACTGGAGGTTTCCGAATTACTAAAAGAAAGAGATATTTCGATATCATTTTTTAACGAGAGCCCAAATAATGGAAGTTCAAAACCCTTTTTAGCATATGAGGCGTTAAAACTAATTTCTTTTGTCAAAGACTCAGTAATACTTCTACTTTCAACGTTCAATTGATAAGTAGTTCCGGTTGAAAAATTTACCCTACTCGTTAAGTTACCACCCCATAAACGAGCAAATGTAACGTTCAAACCGATTAATGGTGAAAAGCCGTAAAGAACTCTTTGGCTCACTACTTCTTCCTGGTTATCAGGATTTATTTTCCAGCCTTCACTATAATTCGATTTATAAACATGAGTTAAAGATGCTCTCTCAAAAAGATTATCAAAAAGCGGAAGTTTTTCAATCCCACCCCAATTTATACTCCAATTTGGTCGAGGAATAAATTTCATAATATCTGAAAAGCCAGGTATTTCTGATAATATAGGGACTGACTCAAAACCTTCAACAAATGCTTTACTTAAAGTCTGATTGGTTTGTACGGTATCTTGTTGATAAATTTCAGCAACTCTTGATATTCCAGCTTTGTTGAAAGGTAAAAAGAAAACTTGAGGTAAACTTAAGAACGACCTATCAATGGTACCGGTAGTTGTTGTACTTGTAATTGCAGGATTTAACGTATTTTCTAATAAATCTGCAGTTGTTAAGTTTACAGTTTTGTTGAATCCCCAATCAACACGCCAATCAAGTGTTATACTTGCACCATCCCAAAGCGGCCTTTGTGTTCCAAAATTCAAAGAATTTTTTCTGGAAAAATTATCACTGAAATCGGCTCCGGGTACTCGAGGCCCGACATCATTATCCAGCCCAAGCATATATGTTCTGCTGGGTCCGCTATCTTCATTAAATTGAAATCCCCAGAAATTTGAGAATCCGGTACCTTGTCCGGCCAAGGCTCCGGCAGCTGCAGAATTGGTTTGATTAAACCTAAGTGTAATTTGCTCGTAGTCAAAGAATAACCACTTAGCAGCACCTTTTAATATCATTAATGATTGAGTAATAGGAGATTCACCATCGTCTTCCTCCACATTGGTAGAATCAGGCTTCTCATCTTCAAGCGCTTTATCTACATCAACTGTATTAGTAGGTTGCCTTCGCGATGATCTTCCGGATCTTCCTCTGCTACTTCGAGATGAACTTCCCGATGGTTTTGCATCATCTTGAAATAGCGGCGCCATGAGCGACTTTAATTTAAAGTTCACGTCAAGGCCTAATCTGTTAGCATAAGCAGCACTTCTACCTAAATTCTCTTGCTCAAATCTATTTGCCCAATCGTACTTAACACCATAACTCGCCGATAATCGCAAGTACCTATCTATTCCCCAAATCGAAGGAAGTTTCGGAGTAACTTTTAAATCAAAATTTTGTGTATAATTAAATGGTTTGCCAAAACCTTCACCAGTAAAAATATCATCCCAAATATCAGAATCATCTCTATCAATAAAGATTCCATTTACATCTAAAGTACTATCTATAAGAACATGTGCCAAAGAG
Organism: Melioribacteraceae bacterium; assembly: GCA_028282005.1. Classification (GTDB taxonomy): domain Bacteria; phylum Bacteroidota; class Ignavibacteria; order Ignavibacteriales; family Melioribacteraceae; genus JANQIV01. The sequence goes on from JANQIV010000167.1 coordinate 7,027, forward strand.
TTGGATACTGCGAGATTATAATTTAGGGTTAAGTTTAGTAGTCCACCTTGGGATAGAATCCAATTGAAAGAACTTGTTCTGGTGGTTGTAAAATCCCTTGAAATTCTAATGATGCCACCTAATCTATTCTCGGTTTTATTCCGGCTCCTTTTTGCTGTCATCGCAGCAGTAAAATTCTGAGGAGTGAAATATAACTTCACATCTTTATAATCATCAAAGATTCCTATCAGATCACCAATAAGAGGAATATCGACTGGTTTTATATAATTTTCCTTACCAAAATTGAGATTATAATTAGCAGATGCATTCCAAATCCAATTTCTTCTATCTTTAATAGTTGGTGATCTTCCAGTTTGAACGTTATATGTGAATCCGAAAGTCAAACTATTAATTATGTCTTCAATGTACCAAGCTTTTGAGGGAATTTTCAATCTAATCCCGGTAGCAGACCACGTTTCACTTTTTGTTAATGTGTAAGTATCCGAAATAAATTTTTCTGCAATTTTAGCAGCTTGCTCTGTTGTTACTGTATCTTTTGCAGCTTCCCGTTCTTGTAATAATGCCGCTGCCTGTTCAACATTTACATCCGTTCCCGGAAGGTAAAGAGGTTTTTGAATTGATTCATTTCTTGAATATCTGATTTTCAAATTACTTCCGGAAAGATTAAACGGAATTAGCTTGAGTAAATTAAAATCAACTGACAAACCATATGTTTGATTATCAATTCTTGAACCAAATCTGTCGGCAAGTTTATGGAAGAAAGGATTCTGCTGATTTAGATTGAAGTTAACAGTTAATAGATCAGCAAGATTCAGAGAGGTATTTCCACTAAAAGCCCAGCCCGGTGAATCATCTGCTCCAAGTACTCTCAGTTCATTTACCCAAATTTCTCCGGAAACAGTTTCAGGTCCAATGTTTTTAGGATTCACAACCCCAATTAAAAAGAAGTTTACTCTAGTAAGAGACGGATTACCTTTTACACCATAGAAATGTCCGGGTTTTCCGGAGACCGAATCCCTAAATTCAGTTAATACTGTATCTTCTAATGCTTGCTTAATAGCTGTTAGTTCTTCAAAAACAATTTTTATTTCTTCCCAACCATCATTCTGAGGCAAACCCCGAGTAACTGGTTGCCGGTACTCGTAATAGTTTGCGGTATCAGCACCAAATCTTATATATACCTCTGATCCAAAATCTTCAAAGTTATTGAAATAAGAAACTTGACCATCACTATCATCTTGGTCGCCCCTTATATATAATTTCAGTTCTTTATAATTGAACAAATCAAGAGGCCTGAATAAATTCTTTATTGTTTCTCTCGATTGTCCATCAACAAGATTATTTAGTATAAGTTGTAGAGATTGTTCATTTTCAAATACTTCTTGATCAGTTACAGTTCTATCTCTTTCTTGTATAACTCCTGGAGGTTTAATATACTCCGGATTATCTTCGAAGTTTATAGTTGAGACTGTAAGAGTATCATCCTCTAATGGTTTTATAGTATTATCAGTGTATATTTTTTCCCACTGATTTCCAACTAGGTTAAATTCAGCAAGTCTAAAATGGACTTGTTCCTCAACATCTTGAATCCAAATTCTTATTGTTTCAACCTCAGAAAACTGTGGATTTCCAATTCCAGTAGTAGAATCGTTTAATGGAACTCTAAACAAATACCAGCCCGCATTATCTCCACCACCTTGTATAAAAGGATTATTAAGTGTATCTAAACTTACTTCATAACGAAAATAGCTGTTAAATCTATCGATATCAAAGTTGCCATTTAAATCTTCAGTATCCGGAAAACTACCGCCACCATCAAAAAGGGCTGCATTACCTTGAGTGCCATTTACATTAACGAAGGCTTCAGGATCAGTAGTATTAAAACCTTGGGAAAAGAAATTATCCCCAGCTCGGTCAGAATCAGTATTATCGTAATCCGTTTCTTCACCATCTGATTGATAATCAAGTCCCAAATCTTCGCCTTCATCAAGAAGGTTATTAATATTTTTTTGATCTTCGGTATCCAGTTTATTATTAGGGATTACATCTTCACTAATTCGCCCCAAGTCAATATGTATTTTATCTCCAGGACTAGAATCAATAACTTTCATCCAGAATTCTAAGAACTCAATTTTTTCTTCAGTTAAATTGTTAGCTGTTGAGGAAAGAACTGTCATCATTCCACCCCAATTCTGCTTAGGATCATTAGCGCTACTAAATCGGTTTCCTCTATTGTATGTTCCTCTTGTATCCGGACGGAAAACAAAATCTAATGCTGTAACCTGCTGGGCATCTCTTGCAGCTTGTCTTCTATCTCCAAAAAGATCTTGTATCACAACATCCGAAGGAGAAACATTATACCAGAAAGATTTTGCTTTATAATCCATTCTTTGATCAGGATCAAGATCACCAATATAGTTCATGCTATCCGGTGAACTTATATCCTTCCATGATCTAAATTGCACTCCAACAGGGATGATTTTTTTAGCTCCTTCAAAATCATCAATATAGGCAATACTTTTACCACCATCAGATGGTATCGGGCTTTTCTTTGTATTTGGATCAGGGCTCATATAAGCATATTCGCCCTGGAATCTAAAATTAGACATTGTGTTGGTTGATATTACATTGCTCAACGTATTTGTTATAAACGGCAGCTCAATATTTGTCTTTAGGTCCGCACCCATTATTACGTTGTTTAAAGGTTCTTCACCAATTCTTACTTTATCACTAAGTGTCTGTTGATTTAAGCTTAGATAAGAAAATCCAAGTTGAAAATTTTCACTGAAGTCAAAAAGTCCTCTAAAACCAAGTAATGTTTTGGAGGCCAAAGAAAAGAGATCATTTTTTTCATAAGTAATTCTTAAATCCGCCCCGGGTACCAAAGCAGAGGAATTTCTAATTATTACCTGGCCAATATTGTAATCAACTGAATAATCTATTCCCTCTGTCAACTCATTTCCATTTAACAAAACTTTAACAGAATTTTCAACAACATTAAATCCTAATTGATAGTCTGCAGTTACATCAGCAGTATATTCCCCATTTACAACAAAACGGTCTTTTGTCTTGTCATCACTAGCGACAGACATTGTTGTATCATAAATTGTATTATAAACAAGTGAATCTCTGAATTCAGAAAGTGCTGCAGGGAAATCATCACCAAATGGTTCTAATACCGGGAATATTATTTCACCTGTTCCCGGGAAAATGGTTTTATTTGGTTTAAAATCAAACTCACCGTCTTGACCAACTGCACCACTGGCATCGGTTTTATCTAAACCAAAAGCTTCTAAAAGATTTATTCCTTGAAAATCGTTTGTCGGTTCTTGTCCCGGACTCTCGTAAAAGATATCCAGCTTAAATTCTTCTTGCTTAACATTTATTGCATTAAGTTTATAAATATTGCGTAATTGCAATTTCCAGGCATCTTCATATTCCGGCTTCAGGTTTTCTGGTTTTACTAAAGTCAGTACAAGAACACTTGTATCAGATTGTGCCTCTACAGCAAAATCCCCTACAAAAACATCGTCAGTTGCAGAACTAATGTTTTGGCCTTGCCTTCTGTATGCTACAGCAATAATATCTTTTTCATTTATTGCAGTTTTAAAGGAAATAAAACCAGTAGCATAATTATGATCATTCATCACATAATCTAGCCCAGGTTCTAATTTTATAAATTTTCTATTGATTACAGACTGCCCGATTATAGGTGTTTGCGTAGTATCTCTTAGATCAGCAGAATAGCCCCCCGGAGGTCTTTGTGCCAGATTAACAAAAGCGTTAACAGGACGACCTTTTTCAATTATTTCCTGATTTCTATTAGGGGAAGTTATCCAAACCTCAATATCAGAGATTAAGTATTCTTGATTTCTTGTAGTTTGTATTTGGTTAAAATAATTTTCAAAAATATTTAGCCCTTCACTCAAATATTCTTCGTGTACAAAGAAATGGTTTGGTGAATAATTATAAGCCCTTATACTGAATTCTTTCTTTGTACTACCACCCGTTACAGCAACTTCTTCTGTCTCACCTTTCTTTTGTGAAGCGAGTGCAGTAAGCTTAAACGGACCCATTTGCATATTGGCTTTAATACCAAATAATGCCTCACTACCACCTATTAATGGAGTAGTTTGAAGTGATACGTTACCGGCCTCAATTGATTGAATTATTTCGTCTTCATAGCCTTGATATTTAATTTTAAGCTGGTTTTCATATTCGAAATCCCGTTCTGTGTTCCAGTCGGCATTAATGGTAAGTTTATCACCAATTGTACCGTTTACATTTATCTGCACTTGTTGTTTAAAGTCAGGCTCGTTACGTGTATTACCTAATCTCGAAGTCGTAATACCTTCTGTAGTTTCATTTCGCCAAGCTCCGTGAATATCAACAGCACCATTAATTTTTAAGCTTATTTTAGGGGGGCCAAAAATGCTGAGAAAAGATGTACTTGGTAAAGGAATTTCAATATTAGTAATATCTGTAATAAACTGGCCTAAGTCATCTTCGTCTTTTTTCTTTTCATATTTATAAGCAAGCCTTTCCCATGATTCCCTTTTTTTACTCGCCAGCTTCATCTCCATATAAACATCTAACGGGATAGTTAAATATGGTCTAAGCTTTTCTTGACCAACCATTTCTCTGATAATTACATACTGGCCAGTGGAATCAAGCTCCACAACTCTTCTAATTATTCTCTGGTTTGAAGCAAAGAAACTTGATTTCTTTTTTTCCCTAAAACTTAAATAAGGTTTATCCTTTCTGTCGTATCTAAAATATTTGATCCGGGCAGTTGAATCCTTTGCCATCGAATCCAATCTAACAGAATCAGCAGCTGAAAATATGAAGTCATAATTTTCTTCAATTTCAGTGCTGTCATAAAATAGTGAATCTGCTTGCAACGAATCAGTTTCGAGTGAGTCGTTTGGAAACATCGGAGAAAAATCTTCTGCGATTAAACCTTCGGCTAGAATTATATCTTGATCTTGACGGTGGAATTTTTCATTAAATGCGTTGTCAAAATATGTGAATCCACCTAATAAAAAAACTAACCCAACAAAAAAGGGAAACGAAAGCGACTTGATTCCCTTTACCTTCAGATATTTAAGTGTCGTGAAAATAAGAATACCTAGATTATAAACGATAGTACAAATTATTCTATAGGTTCACTCCCGCATTTTTTAGAGTGCGAAAATTATCTAAATAAAGTTATAATTTCAATAAATAATTAGAAAGGAATCTTTTTATGACCATAATTAAATAATATCATTTAGATGTGTTTTTTCCTCTAAAGTATCAACAAGTTCATTATCGTGTACAATCACTGCACTCAATTTGTTTCCGACACAAGCGCCGGTATCAATATAAACTGCATGTGATTCTTCAACCAAGGTGATTTCTTTTTGTTTTGTATGACCGACAACTTGAAGTTTGCCAATATTTAATAAATCATTCCTGGTCCAGAGTACTCCTCTGTCTTCACGATAATCATTATTGATATAAGGATATGCTGATTCAAGATTTTGTCTAAAATCTGCTGGAAATACTCCTGAATAAGATTCTGAAATTCCTGCGTGAGAAATAAAACAATCGGCTATATTATAAAATAAAGGTGATGCTTTTATAAACTCTATATGTTCAAAAACTTCATCTTCGTGATTCTCATATGATTCCAAAGTAGCTTCATTTCCGTTAAATGCCCATGACCTTGCAAATACACTTGTAGGATCTTTAAAGAAATGATAAAACATGTAATCATGATTACCCGGGGTGAATTGAATTTTTTCATCCATTATAAATTTCATTACTTCATAACTGTGATTACCGCGATCAACTAAATCACCGACAGCATAAATAGGAATGGAATTATATTTATTTCTAATTTTGTTATACAACTCCACGAGTGTGTAATAACACCCGTGGATATCTCCAATAACTGCAACCATAATCAATAACTAAATGTGATAAGTTTCTTTTGCAAATGTAGTTAATTCATCTCTAAAGTCAGGGTGAGAAATTTCAATTAATGCTTGTGCTCTCTCCTGAATTGTTTTACCGTGTAAGTTGGCAACACCAAATTCCGTTACAACATAGTGAACATCACCGCGAGAAGTAACTACACCAGCGCCTGGTTTAAGAGTCGGAACAATTCTGGTAATCTTTCCATCCTTTGTTACAGATGGTAAAGCAATAATTGGTTTACCACCTTCGGAATGTGCGGCTCCGCGAACAAAATCAACTTGTCCGCCAATACCACTATAAAACTTTGTTCCAATAGAGTCAGAACAAACTTGTCCGGTTAGGTCAACTTCAATAGCTGAATTTATAGCAACCATTTTATCATTTCTTGAAATGATAAAAGGATCGTTAACATATTCTTGCGGGTGAAATTCAAATATCGGATTATTGTCAATAAAGTCATAAGATTTTTGTGTGCCTAAAACAAAACCGGCAATTATTTTTCCTTGGTGCAAAGTTTTCTTTTCACCATTAACAACACCTTCTAATACTAAATTGATAATACCATCTGAAAACATTTCAGTATGAATTCCCAAATCATTTTTATCGTGCATATATTTTAATACTGAATCCGGAATAGCACCAATCCCCATTTGCAATGTTGAACCGTCTTCAATTAAGCCTGCAACATGTCTTCCGATATCATCAAACACTTTTAATGTTTCTGCTGAAGCATTAGGATCAACTTGCGGAAGTTCCATTAAGTTTTCTTCATGCTCAACAATGTAATCGATTTTATTGATGTGAATAAAACTATTTCCCAAACCTCTCGGCATTTTCGGATTTACTTGCGCAATTACGACCTTCGCTTTTTCTGCAGGTGTTTTAATATTACCAACATCAATCCCATAACTACAGAATCCATGTTCATCCGGCGGTGAAACGTGGATTAATGCTACGTCTGCTTCAAGAATTCCTTTTTTAAATAACAATGTAACTTCAGAAAGAAAAATAGGAATAAATTGTGCACGTCCATCATTTACAGCTTTACGAGCATTACCGCCAATAAAGAAAGCCTTGTGTTTAAAATGTTTTTCCATTCCAGGTTTGGTATATGGCAAATCGCCAACAACCAGAATATGATAAATATTTACATCTTCTAATTCGTCTTTTCTGTCAACCATCTTTCTGATTAATTCCAAAGGAGCAGCGCACCCCGGCTGAACAATCAGATTATCTCCCGACTTAATAACTTTTGCAGCATCTTCTGCTGAAATAACTTTCGATTTATATTTTGATACCCAAGCTGCGTTTATCGGTTTTCCAATTTTTGTATCTTCGAGTGTCATCTTCTATCTCATAATTAATTTGTTGGAAAAATGTGTAACCTTCTGTACTCAAGGTTAAATGTTTCTGCCAATGTTTCGTTTGAACAGAAACCATTATAAGTACAGACACCTTTTGCTAAACCATCATCACCTAATAAAGCATTTGATAATCCATTATCGGCAATGTTTAGAATATATTCAACCGATGCATTAGTTAAACCGTAACTTGCTGTTCTCGGAACCATAGCCGGCATATTCGGGACACAATAATGAATTACATCGTGATCAAAGAAAATTGGTTCTGACAATGTAGTTGGCCGGCTTGTTTCAATACAACCACCCTGGTCAATCGCAACGTCAACAATTACTGCACCTTTCTTCATTGTTTTAACCATCTCGGTGGTAACAAGGTTAGGAGCTTTTTCAGCTTTTATCTGAATCGCACTAATCAGTACATCAGCAAATTTTACTCCTCTTGCAATAGTGTAAGGATTAGCAGCTACAGTTGTTACATTTTTAGAAATAAAATTTTCTATTCTTTGTAATCTTCGTAAATCTCTATCAAGTACTATTACTTGTGCTCCGCGATCAAAGGCAGCACGTGCAGCATTAAAACCAACAACACCGGCACCTAAAACTACAACTGCAGCCGGAGCAACACCGGTTAATCCACCCATTAAAACACCACGGCTTTCATTGTATTCGCTAGTTAAATATCTTTCACCAACTTGCACTGCCAGCTGTCCCGCAATCTCACTCATTGATTGAAGTACAGGAAGTTGTTCATTTTTTTCAATCAATTCATAACTAACTGCTGTGACTTTCTTCTTCAATAAAGTATCAATGATTTTTTTATTGCTGATTGCTAAATGCAAGAATGAAAATATCGTCTGCTCTTCTTGTATTAAATCTATTTCTGCTTCTTTAAGCGGGGCTATTTTTGCAATTAATTCCGATCTCTGATATACTTCTTCAGGAGTGTAAACTAAAGTTGCTCCAACTTTAAGATATTCTTCGTCGGAGAAATGACTTCCTAATCCTGCGCCACTTTGAATAAAAACACTGTGTCCGGATTTTACTAATGCATCAACTCCAGCAGGAGCAAGAGCTACTCTTTTTTCTTCAAAAGCTGTTTCAGTTGGTATTCCTATTCTCATGTATAAAGTCTCAATTAATATAAAAATAAAAAATACTTAATAATCTTTTTAGAAACAATCGGATTAATCACCCAAAACAGGTGTAATCGGCTTATTTTTCTTTAAAACTGAGATCACATTTTTTGCTGCTAATTCTGCCATTGCGTTTCTAGCTTCAATAGTGGCACTTCCAATATGCGGCAGTAAAACTACATTATCCAATTTCAGTAACTTTTTGTTAAAATTGGGTTCATTTTCATAAACATCAAATCCGGCTGAAAAGATTTTTTTTTGTTTCAAAAGGTCAATTAGATCATTTTCGTTTAAGATTTCCCCTCTTGCCGTATTTACTATTATCGCATTTTTCTTCAAAAGAGTTAAGTTACTTTTATTAATTATATGATGTGTTTTTTCATTCAATGGCAAATGCAGTGAAACAACCTCAGCTGTTGAAAATAACTTGTTTAATGATACTTTTTTTGTACCTGTATCATTTTGAAATTCTTCTCTTTTATTTCTATCAAAATATATAATTTTCATCCCGAATGCTTTTGCTCTTTTGGCAACTTCCCTTCCAATTCTTCCTGCACCAACAATACCTAAAGTTTTATTTTTAAGCTCGACGCCTAATAATAATTGAGGTTTCCAAGCGACAAATTTCCCATCTCTTAAAAATGTTTCACTTTCGGGTATTCTTTTAGCACATGCTAAAATTAATGCTATAGTTAATTCCGCTGTAGAATCAGTTAGTACATCCGGAGTGTTGGTAACAATTATTCCCTTTGAATTTGCATACTCGACATCAATGTTGTTATATCCAACCGCAAAGTTTGCAATAACTTTACAATTTTTTAGGTTATCAATTATTGAGCTATCAATTTTATCTGTCAGTAAAGAAATAATTCCATCAACATTTTTAGTGTTTCTAATTAGTTCTTCTTTTGTGATTGCCCTGTCCTTAGCAAACTCTTTAACTGACAAACCATTTTTCTCCAATAAATCTTTGGCAATAACAGGAATTTTTCTTGTGATAAAAACTTTCATAATATTACCCGAATAAGATTTTTACGATGAATAATGCTCCTAACATTCCGGCTAAATCCGCCATCAAACCTGCAGCAAGAGCGTGACGTGTTTTTCTAATATTTACCGATCCGAAATAAACCGCGATCACGTAAAATGTAGTTTCAGTGCTGCCGAATAAAGTGGAAACTAAAACTCCCAAAAATGAATCGGCTCCATGAATCGAGATAATTTCAGTCATTATTCCGAGAGAACCACTGCCTGAAAGCGGCCTCATCATTGCCATTGGTAAAGCTTCTGCAGGGAATCCGATTAGGTTAGTGAATGGGCTGATTAAATAGGTTAAAATTTCCATAGCCCCGCCTGCTCTAAAAATCCCTATTGCCATTAACATAGCAACTAAAAAAGGTATTATTTTAACGGCAATGTTAAAACCTTCTTTTGCTCCTTCAACAAATTCCTCATAAACTTTTACTTTCTTTATTGCGCCAAATCCTATAAACAAAATTATAATTAGAGGAATTGCGACTACGGAAATAACTTCAATTATGTTTTTAAGTAATTCAGCATCAATTACTGAAGTAACAAAATTGGCTATTCCACTTATCATTGACACAATTAGAACACAAACCAAGATCAGCGCAACAATCAAGAATTTTAAATTACTTTTAAGTAGGTGAACAAATCCCGAATAATTAACGGGGAATTTCTCAAGAATTTTTGCAGTAAGGATTCCGACAATTGTTGCACAACTTGCGCCAAATATTGAAGTTCCGATTATGATAGTCGGGTCGTTACTACCAGCAGCAGCTCTTACTGCAATTGCTGTTGCCGGAATTAGAGTTAAACCTGCAGTGTTTACGGCAAGAAAAGTGCACATCGCATTTGTTGCAGTATCTTTTTTAGGATTAAGTGCATTCAACTCTTCCATTGCTTTTAAGCCGAATGGCGTTGCAGCATTTCCCAACCCAAGCATATTAGCCGAAATATTCATGATTATAGATCCAATTGCCGGGTGATCACTTGGAACTTCAGGAAATAAAAACCTAGTTATTGGTTTTACAGATTTAGAGATAAATGAAATTATCCCGGCTTTCTCAGCCACTTTCATTACACCAAGCCAAAGTGCCATTATTCCGATTAAACCTAATGCAATATTTACTGCGGTTTTTGCATAATCAATAACAGCATTCGTTACACTTTTTATTTTTACAAAAGCTACTTCTTCAAATTTCACAAAACATATTGCTGATCTTTCATCATATATTTTTTTTATTTCAAGATTTCCATTTAATATATTTTTATCTCCACTAGCTGATGCCATTTTTTGCCAAATCTCAAATGAATTTTTGTTAATCGCTACATTAATTGTGGCGTTATTGATTTGATCACCAAAAATTACTTCAGCTTCATTGCTAACTGACTTAGATTTAATGCTGTAAAATTTATTCAAATTAACAGGGCTGATTACGAGTTTTGCTTTTTGCGGATTTGCACTAGATTGATCAATGGCATCTTCAAAAATTACATTTACTTCAATTTGCTTTCCATTAGCATATTTGTCATTTACTTTGTCGCTAATATCATAAGTTAAGGCTATTCCAATTCCTAAAACAACAAAAGCCAGCCAAATGTAATTGAGCATTAAGCAACTCTAACTGTTAATATTAAGATTACATATTATTATTTATTTGATTAAAAATCATTTTCTTTTTCTAAATCTCTTATCAAACACTAAGTATTATCATTTTGTTAACAAGCGTGATTTAGCTCAATTTTTCTTTTAAATTTTAAAAACTATCCATTTGGGTAGTTTAAATAACTAATTA
>JANQIV010000172.1 GCA_028282005.1 Melioribacteraceae bacterium
GTTCGGGATTATTTTTAGAACTCTTGTACATGATTTTGTTATTTCAATTGCACTTCATAAAACCACCAAACACATTGGCCCAGATTACATTTGGGCGGACAGACTATTAAGAAACCTCCAGAAAAAAGGCATCAATCAATATGTTGTTAAAACTACACCTTTGTTATTAATAACAATTTGGATTTTAATACATCTAAAGGTTTTGTAATTTTGAAACAAAGCTTGATTTTGAATTGTTGGAAGCATGTTGTTTTTAGGCTAGTCATGTTGAGCTTGTTGAAACATGTTCCCTCTTGAAAGCACACTTTGACAAGCTCAGTGTGACATTATTATTTATCTTTACAAAAGTTATTAACCGGAGCATAAATGTATATAAATTTTTCAGATATACCTGGAAACCAGAATTTATTTTTAGACTATTTATATGAATTTGAAAATGTTAAAAAATTTTTCGGGAAGAGTTTTAGGCATAAAGGCAGCTTCCCTTCTTTCTTCAAAGAACTGTCCGAATCAGAGAAGCTTGATAAATCAACTCTTGTAGAGATTATTAAGAATCAATACGAAGGGAAAACTCCTTCGGATAAAACTAAATCCAATATTGATTCCTTACAGTCAAATAAAACTTTTACAATTGTAACCGGACAACAGCTTGGAGTGTTCGGTGGGCCGCTATACACTTTTTATAAAACAATCTCTGCAATAAAATTAGCTGACCAATTAAACGCTGAATACCCTGATTGCAATTTTGTACCCGTGTTCTGGCTTGAAGGTGACGATCACGATTTTAATGAAGTAAGAAGTTTCAATATTATTAATAAAGAAAATAATTTGGCCAACATCGGCTATCTCGAAAAGAAAAACGATGAAGATACAAAAGAGGGTGTGGGAAAAATAAAGTTCAATGAAGATATTAACAGAGTTATAGAGCAACTAAAAGAAAATCTACGTGAAACAGAATTTACAGAAGAGATTATTGACGAATTAAATTCTTTTTATAAAAGCGGTGAATCTTTTATCAATGCTTTCTCTTCATTAATGTTTTCCATTTTTGATAAATACGGACTTGTAATTTTTAATCCACAAAGTGAAGAAGTTAAGAAACAGTTGATTCATATCTTTCAAAAAGAACTGGAAAATTTTGACGACCATACTGATAAAGTTGTTGAAGTAAGTGCGGAACTTGAAGAATTGTATCATGCGCAAGTCAAAGTTAAGCCAATCAATTTGTTTTTATCTGATGATACCGGAAGATATCTAATTGAGCCAAGTGAAGATAATTACAAATTGAAAGGCAAACGTAAATCTTTTACAAAAGACCAAATACTTGAGCTGCTTTATATGTCGCCCGAAAAATTCAGCGGCAATGTTTTGATGAGGCCAATCTGTCAGGATTATCTTTTATCAACAGCATTTTATATTGCAGGTCCCGGGGAGATAAGCTACTTTGCACAAGTGATTCCTCTTTATGAATTTTTCAATATTGCTCAACCAATTGTTTATCCCAGAGCTTCCGTTTCACTAGCTGAAAAAAATGTTGTCTCGTTGCTTGAAAAACAAAATTTCAATTACAGCGATTTATTTGTTGAAGAATCCGAACTTAACTCCAGAGTTGTAAAAAAAATGAGCGAAACAAACCTCGACGAATTATTTAGCAGCTCTACTGAAAATATCTCCAAAATATTAAAAGAACTTTCGGAAAAACTAATCGGTGTTGATAAAACTTTGGTTGACGTTTCGGATAAAACCGGACAAAGAATTTTACAGTCACTCGATCAGTTAAAAGGTAAATCTCAAAAGGCTCAGGAGAGGCAGTACGATACTCTGTTAAGACAAATTGCCAAAGCAAGACTTTCCTTTTACCCGAACGAAAATCTTCAGGAACGAGAATTAAACTATATTTACTTTGTCAATAAGTACGGCAAACAAATTCTTGATGATGTTTTCAATAAAATCGAAATTGATAAGTTTGAGCATCAAGTTATAGAACTGTAAGAACAAAAACCCGGAAATTTAATAAAACCTCCGGGATACTGTTAATTTACATTTTAGGTTCCAAAGTTACATTAAACATTGAATGTGCTTGCTCGCCAGTGTTTACTTCATGAATGCAGATACTTGGGAGCTACCCGGACAAGTGCATGTTGACTTGTTGTTTTGGTCATTGTTAAATGTTATCGGTAAAGGTTCCCCGTAACCGGCAAGAGCCACTTGCCCACCGGCAGATGAATTATAATCATTTGTCATAAAACCCCACCGGGCTGATTGGTATTGTAATAATGGCTCTCCTTGAGTAGGTTCTTCATTCTTTATCCATTCGGAACTTGGTCCGATTAGTTCCGGTCCTTGAACTGTAAAATTTGCCGGTGTCATGTTGGCAACATTTACTTCAATACTTCGAACACCTTTATCCGTTGGCATATTATCTCCCTTCTAATTGGTTATGTTTTAGATTTGAAGAGTTACAGCATGTAATCAGACAAAAGATAGATCAATAATTTTAATTAACAAAATTATTACTTGTTAAATTTCACCCATAAATAATAGCAAGGAATTCCCATTAACACAGTAGCTATTGCAAGTGAAGATTCAAAAGGTCGGTTGATAAAAGCAACAACCATCAGCAAAAAACTGCAGAGCAAAAAGAAAGCCGGAACAAAAGGATATCCCCAAGCTTTAACAACTGTGTCTTCACCAATCTTTCTTTTTCTGGCGATGAAAACTCCGGCAACGGCAAGCAACGGAAATATGCTCAAAGCAAATCCAAGGTAAACAAGCAGTTGCTCAAACGAACCAATCGTAATCATGATTATTGCGATGGCTCCCTGAATAATAATTGATTTACCAGGCACTTTATATTTTGGATGAACACTCGAAGCGAATTTAAAGAAATGTCCTTCTTTTGCCATTGCAAAATAAACACGAGGGCCAATAATTATGTATGCACTCAAAGATGAAAGCAACGCAAGGCTGATTAAAATTCCAAACGCTTCGCCCATCCACTGCCCAAAAGAATAAATTGAAGCTGTCTCAGCAACAGTGATCACACCTTTCAATTCTGCAAAAGGTACTGCATAAAACATAAAAACATTTACGCCAAGATAAATTAACATTACAACTATTGTCCCAATTAACAAAGACGCCGAGAGATTTCTTTTCGGATTTTCAATTTCACCGGCAATGTATGAACTTGCATTCCAGCCGCTGTAAGAAAACATCGTTAACATCATGGCAGTGCCGACAGCAATTCCCTCAAACGATCCGTTGAAACTAAATTCAATGTAGCTCCAATCTCCTTTACCGAAAAGCAATCCGGTAAGCGCCAACCCCAACACAAGTATAATTTTTAAAGCCGTCAATCCATTTTGAACTTTTGATCCAAAGCGAATTCCCAAGTAATGAATTACAGTGAAAACAATAATGATTCCCACAGCGCTCAATTTTATAACTAATTCGGAATTGAAACCGCCTAATAAATAAGATGCAAATCCAATTGCAGAAGCAGCAACGGGAACTGAGAAGCCAACAATAAAACTTGTCCAGCCTGTCAAAAAACCGGCAATCGGGTGATATATTTTTTTCAAATAAACATATTCACCGCCGTCAGCGGGCATGCGTGTTGCAAGCTCGGAATAGCTGAGCGCTCCGGTTATTGCAAGAATTCCACCGAGCAGCCAGCACAAAATCACCCAACCTGAGCTTGGTAGATTCGAGGCCATTATCCCGGAAGTTGTAAATATACCGGCACCAATCATATTTGCTATAACGATTGAGGTGGCCGTAGTGAAGCTTATTTTTCTTTGAAGAAAATTATTCTTCGAGAATGAGCCATCTTTCATAATAATTCTTCAGGCAGGCGGTAAATAAAAATATCATCCCTTTCTAAAAAAGTTTCAACTTTTACCAGCTCGAAATCTGTCTCCCTCATAAGGCGAAGGGTTTTTTCTTTTTTGTAAAAGTGGTCATAGTCTTGTCCGTATTTATCTGGATTTCGGTCAACTATTACAACAGGAGCACCGGGCTTTAAACTCGGAATTAAATTCTTGAAAAATGAAACATGGTCATCGAGATGGTGAAAAACCAAAACCATCACTATCATATCTAAACTATTATTTTTTGGAAATAATGGATCTTTTACTTCTCCAACTATAATTTCAATATTCTTTAGATTTTTGTCCTCAGCTTCATCTCTTAATTTATCTAGTTCGCTTTCGTCTATATCGTTTGCATAAATTAATCCTTTTTCACCTACTCTTTTAGCCATATGAAAAGTAAAGTATCCGTCCCCGGCTCCGGCTTCGCCGATTACCATTCCCGGTTTAATACCGACTACATCCATTATTTTTTCTGGCTGCTGGTATCTGTCGCGCCAACTCTGGCAGAAAACTAAATTTGGAATTAAAACAACTAATAAGAAAAGAAATTTGAAATGATTTCTGAATGATCTCACGTATCCCCCGCGTAAATTTGTCATTAATAATTATATGACGATTGGGAATAACTAATGTTGTATCTAATGGAAGGTAATTAATAATCTATTTTGTAGTTGGTCAAAGAAAATTATTTGACTACCCATAAACCCACAACACAGCACATTTGCTTATCAGCATTTTTAGAAGCATGATCTTTGGTTGTAAAATAATCAAAGAATTTATCGTCTTCCACTATTCTCGTAATCCGGTCTGGAAATCTTTCTTCAAACATTTTCAACTTTTTATTTTCTTCATTTACCTTTCCAACTTCAAAATCCATTAAACCACAAAATATTTTCATTATTTTTTTGTCTCTTATTTGGTATAGCTTATCGATATCATCGAAGTACTTTTTAAGTTTAAACCTAGTTTTAACTTCAATAACAACCTTATAGTTATCATTAAAAGTAATCACGATATCACTTCGATTTAAGTTGCTCTGAATTTTTTCTTCGAAAATCCAAGTATCAATCTCTTTATTAAAGATTTGTTTTCCTTTTTCTACGATAGCTTTTCCAATTAAATGGTTTACAGCTAATTCTTGCAATAAAAAAATTCCTTTGTTATGAAGATTTGACAATTCCTTGTCTTCTCTTTTCAAGGCAGCGAATATTGTTCTTTTTAATTCAAAAGTATTTTCAATGTCCATAATCACCTATATGCTTGATAAAGTTCATAATTTTCTTGAAGGTTTTATCAGCATTTCCCAAAATTTCTTCATTCTTTATTCTTAAGAATTTTATTCCAAATCTTTCAATATACTTTTGCCTGGCTTTATCATATGCCTTGTTCTCCGGTAATTCATGAATTTCACCGTCAATTTCTAAAGCCAGTTTTAGTTCAGGGCAATAGAAATCTATTACAAAATGATCTACAGAATATTGCCTTAAAAATCTATAACCGAGTTGTCTTTTTCTGATGTGTGCCCAAACAATTTTCTCCGCATAAGTCATATTCTTGCGGAGGTAACGGCGTTTTTCTTGTTCGGATTTTTTGTTGTAGTGTTTTGTCATTGGTTTAGTGCTTTCTTTCGGAACCCCTCCTAAATCCTCCCCTTCTACCGAAGTGGAGGACTTTTAAAAGCCCTCCCCTTAAATTTAAGGGGAGGGTTTGGGTGGGGTTCCCACGGACAAACTTTATTACAGCTTTAAACTTAAGTAATAAGAACTAAATTGCAATGATTTTTTGTGAATTGCCTGCAGTAGTTTTACAACTAAATAGTAATCGATTTCACCTGTTCCAGAAACTTGGGATTGGAAACAGCAACAGTTTCAAAACCATCGATAATTCCACCTTGCTCCAAAAGC
The DNA here is from genome assembly GCA_028282005.1 of Melioribacteraceae bacterium. Lineage (GTDB taxonomy): Bacteria > Bacteroidota > Ignavibacteria > Ignavibacteriales > Melioribacteraceae > JANQIV01. The sequence goes on from JANQIV010000172.1 coordinate 5,777, forward strand.
AATGAAAGAATTGAAAATGCCATTG
>JANQIV010000209.1 GCA_028282005.1 Melioribacteraceae bacterium
GCTAACAATGGAAGAACGAAAAGCATAGTTGAAATAATTCTGTAAACAATTAACTCTGAGTTTATAATTATGTCCTCGTCGTAAATGGTTCCGTTGAAAAATAAAATTATTGGATTGAAAAAATAAATCTGCGGATAAAAATAAATTTCCAAAATTGGTTCTAAACAAAGTAAGATAAAAAACAAATAAAAAATCAAATGCTTCCATTTACTTGCGAGTACAGAAATTAATAACGAGGTGATAATCCCATGTAAAAAAGCTGGAATTGTTATAACTAAATAATAAGTTATGCCATTACCAACCGGGCAATTGTGAAAAAGGATTGTATTTAAGGTAGAAATAATTATAGGTAGAGTTACAAATGCTAAATATGCTGAAATGTTTTCTTTGAAAAATTGAAAAGATATCTTTTGTTTATAAAATTTATTATTACTGAATTTATTTGTTATTGCGAAACCTACAAAAAATAAAAGAATTGCATTTACTGCCGAAAACTCGTATCCGATTATGTTAGTAAGTGGAAGAGAAATTAAAACAATGTTTACAACAATTAGTAAAATAAAATAGAAAAGCAGAAAATTCTTTTTCTTTTTGATTTCAAACATCTATTAATATTCTGGTGTTTCTTCTCTTTTTATATCTGCACCAAGCATTTGCAATTTCTCTTCGATTCTTTGATAACCTCTATCGATATGATAAATTCTTAAAACATCAGTTGTTCCTTCGGCAGCCAGTCCACCTAAAACTAGAGACGCACTTGCGCGTAAATCAGTTGACATAACAGTTGCAGCCTTTAGTTTCCTAACTCCTTTTACAATTGCAGAATTATTTTTGATTTCAATGTTAGCACCAAGCCTATTTAATTCAGGTACATGTTTAAATCTATCAAAATAGATGTTATCAGTAACTCTTGCTGAACCTTTCGCAAGACTCATGAATACTGTCCACTGTGCTTGCATGTCTGTTGGAAATCCCGGGTAAACTGCAGTCTCAACATCAACACTTTCGGGAGTTAATCCACGTGCATTTAATTCAATCTCTTCATCGCCTTTGGTAATTTTCACTCCGCTATCTTTCAACTTAGAAATCACACTGTCTAAGTGGTTTGAGTAATATTCAATTGTGATATTACTTTTTGTTAACGCTCCGGCAATTAATAAAGTACCGGCTTCTATTCTATCCTGAACATTTCTTATAGTTGATGTTTTTAATTCATCAACACCCTCTATTTCAAGTCGTGTTGTTTCTTTGCCCTTTATCTTTGCTCCCATAGAAATAAGAAAGTCTATCAGAACTGTAATTTCAGGTTCAACTGCAGCATTGGTTATAAGTGTATTTCCTTTGGCTAAAACTGCAGCCATCAAGGCATTGCCTGTGGCGCCAACAGATGAAACATCAAAATTAATTTTTGTTCCTTTTAACCTTCTTGTTTTCGCAATTATATAACCACCTTCCAATTCAATATCGGCACCAAGCTTTTTCATCGCCTCAAGATGAAGGTTGATCGGACGTGGGCCCCATGCACAACCACCCGGCATAGAAACTTTTGCTTTTCCGTACTTTGCTAATAATGGTCCCAAAACATAAACAGAAGCACGCATTTTTTTTACGTGTTCATAAGGGGCAACATGACTCGTAACTTTGGACGTATCAATATTTAATGTATGTTTATCAAATTCAGAGTTTATACCAATAGCTCTGAATAATTTTACCATTGTATAAATATCGTTTACTTCAGGAACATTTTCTATTGTACTGATGCCGTTATTTAATAAACAAGCCGGCATTAAAGCTAGGGCTGCATTTTTAGATCCGCTTATCTTAACTTTGCCTTTTAATCTTTTCCCGCCATTAATAACATATTTTTCCAAGAACGCTCCGGTTAGTGAATTTTAAGAATTAAACCGTTTACTCCTACCACAAAGATTTGATCTGTTATTGTTTGAGTGAAGTCTAATAGATTTGCGTAATAATTATTTTCAAGTAATTTCCAGTTGGACCCCGTGTCCTCTGAAATCACTAAATTACCTTTACTGGAAAGGGCTAACAAAACTTCTTCGCTAAGGAATCCTACTTTTTGAAGACCACCTACATTCTGCAACTGATTTTTATTCCAGGTTTCACCTTTATCTCTTGATGTATAAATTTCCCCTGCACCACCAACTATAACACCTCTGTCGTCTTCATTAAAAGCAATTGACTTTAAATATTTTCTCGTGAAACTCGGCACAGCTTGCCAGGTATCACCCTGGTCAGTTGTTTTTAATATAGTTCCTTGCCAGCCAACGATGTAACCATTATCATCGTCATAAAAAGCAATGTCATATAAAAGTTTGTTAACTCCTGACTGTATCCTCGACCAAGAAATACCGCCATCAATAGATTTAAGAATTAAACCATTATTCCCTAAAACAAACCCTACTGAGTTATTGATAAAATGAATTTTAAGAAGAGTAAAATCTCCATTCAAATTTAGAGTTCTATAATCATTAAAAAAGTTCTCGCTATAATAAAAAGCAGAATTTTCTCCGATAATTATTGACTTACCGTTCGGGAAAAAATAGCCGTCGTGTAGTGCATTCACTGTGTCGATTAGAATACTGTTCCAGTCACTACCACCATTACTTGTTGTTAATACCGTTCCGGAATCTCCCAGCGCAAATCCGAATCGGTCATCTATAAATTTTACAGAATTTAATTTATTTATAGTGCCGCTATTTTGTTTATCGATTACGTTAAAAGCAGTGAAGTTTTCATCTTCAAATAGAGTTTCAACACTATACTTTTTTAAGTTATCTAATTCATTGCTATTTAATAATTCACTCACCTGGTTATAAACAAAATATGATAAGGCTATAAGTATGGCGACAAAACCGGTAAAAGCAAGGATTGAGAAAAACTTGGTTGTGTTAGTTGCTTGTTTCTTTTTAGGGAATGACGTTGAAGTTGATTTAGTTAAATGGGTTTCAACACCGGTTAATGATTGAAGAAACTCTCCGCAGTCATGAAATCTTTGATTAGGATCTTTAGCCAGCGAAAGTGAAATTACTTTGTCAATTGAATCCGGTAAGTCCTGTACCCTTTGAGATAGCTTTGTATAGCTTTTCTTTAAGTGGCCTTCCATAACATCAAATTCATTGTCTGAATCGAATGGCGGATAACCGGAAATCATTTCATAGAATGTACAGCCAATCGAATAAATATCACTTCTATGAGTAACACCTTCAGATTTTATCTGTTCAGGACTCATATAAAAAACAGTACCAACTTTGGCACCGGTTTTAGTTACACCTTTTTCAAACAAAGATTTCGAAATTCCGAAATCCACAATTTTTGCTACACCGTCTTTATTAACAAGAATATTTGAGGGTTTTATATCTCTGTGAATAAATCCTTTGGAGTGTGCATAACCGACACCACCAAGAATTTGTTTAAGAATAAAAACACTATCATATATGTGTAGTCGTCCTTGCTTGTGTATCAAACTATCAATCCCGTCTCCTTCAACATACTCCATAACTATACCAAGCAAGCCTTCAAATTCAATAAATCCGAAAACTGTTACTATATTTGTATGGGACAATTGTGCTTGATTTTTTGCCTCTCTCTTAAATCTTTCAATGAAGCGGGGATCATCCACAATATGGGAACTCAAAATTTTTATGGCTACTTCTCTATCAAGGCGCAGGTCATGTGCAAGATAAACAATCCCCATTCCGCCTTTACCGATAATGGAAACTATTTTGTAGTTTTCAATTGTTTTGCCAATAAAATTATCCATCAGGTGTGCTTTAGATTATTTTTGTTTCATATTAAGTTTGTAATATAAGTAAATTATAAATATTATTGTGTTATTAGTTTTTTGCTAATAAAAAAATAACAAATGTTCTTCAAAAAGTTAATTATTGTTGATTTTTATTCCGATATAAATTAATTTTGACGGTTTAATTATGCGGGGATGGCGGAATTGGCAGACGCGCTAGACTTAGGATCTAGTACCTTCGGGTGTGGGGGTTCGACTCCCCCTTCCCGTACCAAGTTATCAGAACTAATTTATAGAGGAAATATTGGAAGTAAAAGTAAATGTTGTTTCAGACAGCGAACACGAAGTTGAAGTTAATCTCACCTACGAAGAAATAAAATCCGAAATAGAAAAAGCTTACAAAGAAGAAAGAAAAACAATTTCAATTCCAGGTTTCAGAAAAGGTAAAGTTCCTATTCACATGATAAAGAAACAGTATGGTGAAGCTATTGAATATAAAGCTAGTGAATCTATTGCGCAGACAAAATTTTGGGAAGCGGTAGAGCAAGAAAATCTAAAACCTATTTCTACGCCTTCATTAACAGATATTGATTTTGTGATCAATGAGAAATTGAACTTCAAAGTTAAGTATGAAGTTATACCGGAATTGGAATTAAAAGATTATAAAGGTTTGGAAATTGAGAAACCGATCTTCAACATCAAAGAAGAAGATATTGAAAAAGAAGTTGATTACATGCTAAAACAAAGCGCTACTTTTGAAGACGCTGAAACTGTTGAATCAAAAGATTATGTAATAACTGTTGATTTACAAAGAGTTGATGAAAATAATACGCCGATAGTTGGATCGCGCAGTGAAAACATGAGAATCGATTTAACCGATGAAAGAGTTAGCCCTGAAATAAAAGAAAAAGCTGAAAACAAAAAAATAAATGAAAGCTTTACTTTTACATTCACAGATGAACACAAGCAAGGTGAAGAAGTTCACAAAGAAGAATTCATTTACTCAGCTGAAATCAAAAAAGTTGAAAAAATTGTTTATCCTGAAGTAACAGAAGAATTAGTAAAGCAAATATCAAAAGATAAAGCCACTACTCTTGATGAATTCAAGAATTTATTGAGAGAAAATTTTGAACAATATTACACCGGACAATCAGAAAATATTTATTCGAACAATTTACTAAGTAAGATTGTAGAAAATAATGAATTCACAGCTCCTCCGGGATATGTTGAAACTGTTCTTCAAAGATTGATTGAAGCTGAAAAACAACAAGCTAAGCAAAGACAGATGCCGAACTTTAATGAAGCGGAAGCTAAAGAACAATTAAAACCTCGCGCTGAGTGGAACGCTAAATGGCAAATTATTCTTGAAAACCTAGCTAAGCAAGAAGATATAAAAGTTGAAGATTCTGAAATTGAAGAGCTTGTAAAAGAAGAAGCGGAAAAAACAGGTATATCTGTTGAGAAGTTGAAAAAGTTTTATAATGATTCAAACAGAACTGCTTCACTTTTGGAAGAAAAAGTGATGAAGTTTCTGAAAGAAAATAATAAAGTAAAAGAAATTGATGCTGATCAAAAAGCGAAAGAATCAAAGGAAGGAAAATAAATGAAACCTGAGATTTATAACCAACTAGTACCCTATGTTATTGAACAAACAGGACGCGGTGAACGCGGTATGGATATTTACTCACGTTTGCTTCGTGAAAGAATAATCTTTTTGGGTACCGGTGTTGATGACAACATAGCAAGTTTAATTATCGCTCAGTTATTGTTTTTGGAAGCTGAAGATCCAGACAAAGATATCAAACTTTATATCAATTCACCCGGTGGAAGTGTTTCCGCAGGTTTAGCTGTTTATGATACAATGAAATACATCAAGCCTGATGTTGCAACTATTTGTGTTGGCCTTGCTGCCAGTATGGGTGCAATTTTATTGGCCGGCGGTCATGAGAAAAAACGCTTTGCCCTCCCCCATTCTAAAATTATGATTCATCAACCATGGATTGGCGGAATGCAGGGACAAGCATCTGACATTGAAATTCATGCTAAAGAGATGCTTAAAACTCGTGACACTCTATACAAAATCTTAGCTGATCACACAGATAAATCTGTTGAACAAATCACAAAAGATTGTGACAGAGATAATTTCATGACAGCTGAAGAAGCCAAAGAATATAAGTTGATTGACAATGTTCTTGAAAAAAGAGAGCTTCTAAACGATAAAGAAAAATAATATTTCTTTTGAAATTTTAGGGGCTGTAATTTGCAGCCCCTTTTTTGTTTTAAATCAATTCAATTATAAAAAAAATTATACGATTATAACGATGATTCAAAAAGAGATTTAATGTTTCATCTTTTGTTTATATTCATTTAATTTTTATTTATTTTCATCTGTTAATTAAAATTAGAAATTGAGATATGCTACACGGCGCTAATTTAGATGCAATAGAAAAGATTCACTCCATTACAAAAAAAGCAATCAAAGGTTCAGATAATTTCCCAAATGAAGTTTGTAATTTTTTGGTTACCGAATTTGAATTTTTAGCAACTGTTTTATTCAGACTTGAGAACAATAACCTATTTGTGCTTGGCCGTTCTAATTCTGCAAAAAAACACTACATGCAAGGCTCTAAATTTAACTGTTCCTCTTGCAGGCTTTTGAATGATCATTCACAGTTTGGTGTAAACACAGACACTAATTGTGAACTTCAGATTTCCGAATATGTAGTTTATGAGACTTGTATAAAATTTAGAATCAACAATGAATCAAACGGTTTTATTAAGGTTGCCAACAAAACAAATTTTGCTCAGGGTGATTCTGAAGCGCTAAAAAAGATTTCTGATTTTTTAAGTACTGCAATGGAATTATGGAGCAATTCTCGCGATGGTAATTTATTAATATCAGAAACTCCATTCCATTCTGTTGTTTCCGATATTGCTTCGGAATTGAGAACTCCCACAAATAGTATTATCGGCTTTACTTCAATTTTAGGCGAAGACAATTTAACATCGTCTCAATTAGAATATGTTCGCACAATCAAAAAGAATTCACAAAACTTACTGATGACTATCAATGATCTTTCTGAGCTTTCTAAGATTGAAGGTGGAAAGATCTCATTTGAAAAAAGAAGTGTAAGCCTAAAAACTGTTGTGCATGAAATTACACAGATTTTTCAAAATAAAAATGAAAACAGTAAGATCGAGTATAAAATAAATATTGCAAAAGAATTTCCCGAAAGCATAGAAATTGATGATCTGAAAATAAGATACATATTAAATAATCTTACAAATGTTTTAACTAAACTCACTAAAATAGGTACAATTTTATTTCATCTAAATGCTTTAAAGAATAAGATTGAAATACAAATAGAAAGTAGTGGCAAATCAATTCCTTTTGAAGTACAAAACAAATTTTTTGATCCTTTTGCAATCTCTAAAATTGACGAAATAAAAGATTCCAATATTACCGGATTATCTGTAACGCTTGTAAAAAAATATATCGAAGCACTAAATGGATCAATATTCATTGATCAATCCACCAAAAAAGGTACAGCAATTAAAATAACATTGCATGCTGAAAAAGTTGGAAACGTAACACCAAATCGTACTACATCAGTTGAAGACGTAAAAACACAAATTCCTCAACCTACTTCTGAGAATAATAAAATTCTCGTTGTTGAAGATGATTTTGCTACTTCTAAACTTTTAAGTAATTATCTTAATAAATGGGGATATGATCCGACGATTGTAAATTCTGAAGAGCAAACAATGCGTTTACTCAACAAAGATCATTTCCTTGCTGTAATTTTGGATATTGAGTTACCGCATATAAACGGTTTGGAATTGCTCAAAAAAATTCATGATAATCCGAAAAGTAAAAATACACCGGTAATTGTTTGTGCTGTTGAAATAGAAGAACAAAAAGCTTTTATGATGGGTGCAGTGGAATACTTCGTTAAACCGATCAATTACAATTACCTTGTTGAAGTTTTGACAAGCTACAAACTCAGAAAAAACTCAACCGTACTTTGTGTTGATGATGACTTGCCAACTCTCAACTTAGTTAAGCAAGCAATTGAAACTGCAGGCTTTAATGCTCTTGCAGAAAACTATTCAAAGAACGTAATGAGTCTTATCAAAAATAAAGAAATTGATTTAGCAATTGTAGATTTGGATATGCCTGATGTAAATGGTTTTGAACTTATTCAAATGATAAAATCCGAACCAAGATTTGCTAAACTGCCGATTATTATTTACACAGGAAAAGAAAACTATCGGGAAGATCTGAAAAAAGTTGACGGAATGTTTGAGTATCTGCTGGATAAAAGGAGCACCAATTTTGAAGACTTACAGGAGACAATCAGCTCAATGATAAACCGTTACGAAACTCCTACTCCGGTAGAAGAAGTTGAAGAAAGTACCAACGAAACCAAGATTTTGTTAGCTGAAGATTATAAGCACTCTCAAATAATTGTTACACGGCTCCTTAAGAAAAATGATTTCACCAACGTTGTTGTTGTTGAAAACGGCGAAGAAGCATACAATTTGGTAAAAAAAGAGAAATTCAATTTAATACTAATGGATATGCAAATGCCGATTATGAACGGTTTTGAGGCTACGGAGAAAATAAGACAAATTTCAGATTATAAAGAAACACCGATTATTGCGTTGACCGCATTCGCAATGAAAGGTGATCGCGAAAAATGCCTTGATGCCGGAGCGACAGATTACATCCCAAAACCAATTGATAGTAAAGAATTTATTGAGAAAGTGAAATATTATATTAATCAATAAAATTCCTTTTTTGTGTTGTAGGTTCTTATCTCTAGTTTTTATCAAGAAAAAATTATTATATTCTTTTCCATAAAAGATAAAATATACTATTTGAAAGTAATTCATCATGGGCGATCCAAACGTTTCTCAATTTTCACAAGCAAGCGAAAAACACCATTTTACAAAGCTACTCATTAGAGATATTAAAGCTCTTGAAACAATGCTGAACGAAAGAATGTTTGAAGATGACATTCTCAGAATCGGCGCTGAACAAGAATTAGTTATTGCAGGAAATGATTGGTATCCGGCAATGACTTACGATGAAATTCTCGAGACTATAAATGATGACCATTTCACAACAGAACTTGCCAGGTTTAATTTTGAGATAAATGCTGATCCGCTTGTCTTTAAAGATGATTCATTATCCAAACTTGAAAATCAGTTAAAAGAATTTTTGATGTCTTCCCATTTGGCTGCAAAAAAAAGTAATTCAAATATTCTTTTAATGGGAATTCTTCCGACGATCACATGGGATCATTTGACCTTTGATCACATGACTCCAAACCCAAGATACAAAGCGCTAAATGATGTAATAAAAGGAAAAAGGAAATCAAATTTTGAAGTTAACATCACCGGATTTGATGAATTAATTACAAGCCATCCGAATATTTTATTCGAGGCATGCAACACAAGTTTTCAAGTTCACATGCAGGTCACACAAGATCAGTTTGTACCGCTTTATAATTGGGCTCAAGCTATTGCCGGACCAGTATTATCTGTTTCATGCAACTCTCCTCTTCTAATGGGTAAAAGGCTTTGGGCAGAAACTCGGATCGCGCTCTTTCAGCAAAGTATTGATTTAAGAAATACATCCAACTTGAAAAGGGATGTTGAGCCAAGAGTTAGTTTTGGAAACAGATGGTTAGAGAATTCCGCTGTTGAATTATACCAGGATAATGTTTCTAGATTCAATTTACTTTTTGCCTCAGAGATTGAAGAAGACAGCATTGAAACTTTGAAGAATGGCGAAATACCTAAGTTAAAAGCATTATGTATGCATAATGGTACTGTTTATATGTGGAATAGAATATGTTACGGTATTTCAGATACTAAAAAACCACATCTTAGAATTGAAAACAGGTATCTTCCGTCAGGGCCAACACTTATTGACGAAATTGCCAATTCTGCTTTTTGGCTTGGATTAATGAATGGAATACCGGATGATTTACAAAATATTAACAAGTTGATGAAGTTTGAAGACGTGCATTTTAATTTTTATAACGCCGCCAGGTTAGGCTTAGATTGCAGTTTCCGCTGGTTGGGTAAAGTAGTTTCACCAAATGAATTACTAACTGAACAGCTTTTACCTTGGGCACGTAACGGACTCAAAAAATCAAATGTTGATCAAAATGATATTGACAGATTGCTGGGGATAATTGAGAACAGACTTGAAAAAAATGTTACTGGTTCAAGTTGGCTGCAAAAGAACTTCTCAACACTCATTTCAAATTCAACTAGAGCTAAAGCAAGTACGGATATTACTCAAGCATATTATGAGATGCAAAGAACTGAAAGGCCTGTTCATGAGTGGGAAGACCTTGATAATAAAACAAGAATTACGGTTAAAGATTTTCAAAAAGTTAAGCAAATTATGGCAACAGATATTCCTACTTTACAGAAAGACGATCTACTGGAGCTGGCTATTAATATAATGGTTTGGAGAAGTGTGCGCTGTATTGCTGTTGAAGATGACCAAAATGAACTCGTCGGGTTGATTCCCACCAGACGCATAATAAAGATCCTTGCCGAAGGTTGGCATGAAGATATGACAGTTAACGAAGTAATGGTAAAAGAACTAATTACAACAAATCCTGATGCTTCAATTTCAGATGCTGTTGAATTAATGGTAGGAAACAAAGTAGGCTGTTTGCCTGTAATATCAAACAAAAAATTGGTAGGGATGTTAACTGAAAGGGATATTGTTACGATTAGCAATATGTCTAAAAAATTTGATTAAGTATGATTGATATTTGGGATAGAGTTAAAAAAATAATTTCGAAAGAAAATGTTCTCTTAAATAAAAAATCCGATCCAAATAAACCTTCGATTATTATTTGTGCTGGAATTCATGGTAACGAACCACTTGGTGTCATTGCACTATCAAATGTCATTGATAAAATTAAAAGAGAGAATATTACAATTAGCGGAAATATTCTAGCGTTTATTGGTAATCCATTTGCTTTGGCTGAAAAGAAAAGATATCTCGAAATTGACTTAAACCGAATTTGGTTTGAAAAAGAAAGTCAGAATTTTTACGAGTTTGAACAATTGGCTAGAATAAAAAGACTAATTGATGATTTCGAAAGAAATTTAATAAACGGAAACAAGGTTTTCATTGACCTGCACACTACTTCATCTAAATCAATCCCTTTTATTATAGTTAGCAAAAACAAGTTTTCGGTCGATTATTCAAAAAATTTCCGATACCCTGTAGTGGTTAATTTAGACAATTTTATACATGGAACATTGATTTCATTTCTTGAAGAAAAAGGATATAAAGCTTTAGCTTTTGAAGGAGGCTTCCATGAAGATGAAAACGTTATTAAGCATCATGAATATCTGATCTGGAAGGCTATGGTTGATTCTAAAATAATTGAAACTGAATTCGAGATGACAGATGTTGGTTTTGAAGAAATAAAGTCTATAAGAGACAAAATTTTCCAAATAAAATATCGACACAATATCTCATCCCAAAATTCATTTAAAATGAATCCGGGATATAAGAATTTTCAAAAGATCATCAAAGGAGAATTACTCGCCGTTGAAAATGACAACGAAGTCCTTTCACCGATTGACGGTAAAATTTTTCTTCCACTTTACCAGCAAAATGGCTCTGAAGGATTTTTTATTATTCAGAAGGCCGACTTTTAATTTTCTATATCATCCCTAAAAACTATTTTTAATTAACAGAATAATTATATTTGTCATTTAATTTTTATTCACTTCGGAGAAACATGATTAACGAAACACCAAGAGTACGATTTGCACCGAGCCCAACTGGATATTTGCATGTGGGCGGACTGAGAACCGCACTTTACAATTACCTTTTCGCGAAAAAAAATAACGGCGAATTCATTTTAAGAATTGAGGACACTGACAGAAACAGATACGTTGAAGGAGCAGTTGAAAATCTAATTGAAACAATTAAATGGACAGGTTTAGTTTACGATGAAGGTCCCGACAGAGAAGGAAATTACGGGCCATATTATCAATCACAAAGATTAGATATTTACAAAAAATATGCGGACCAATTAATTGAAGATGGTAAAGCTTATTACTGTTTTTGTACACCGGAAAGAATTCAAAAATTAAGGGAAGAACAGCAAGCTAAAAAAGAGCAAGCAAAGTATGATAAACATTGTCTAAATTTATCCAAAGAAGAAGTACAAGCTAAGTTAGATGCTGGCGAAAAACACGTAGTAAGGTTAAACGTTCCTTTGAGCGAAAAAATTTATGTAAACGATATTGTCCGCGGTAAAGTTGAATTCGCAAGTGAAACAGTTGACGATCAAATTTTGATCAAGGGAGATGGCTACCCAACTTACCACTTAGCGAACGTTGTTGATGATCATCTTATGAAGATTACTCATGTTATTCGCGGCGAAGAGTGGTTGTCTTCAACTCCAAAACATGTTTTGCTATACAACTTTTTAGGTTGGGAGTTGCCTGAGTTTGCTCACCTCCCTCTTCTACTTAATCCGGATAAATCAAAACTTAGTAAACGCCAGGGAGATGTGGCTGTTGAAGACTATAAATCAAAAGGTTATTTCAAAGAGGCGCTAGTTAACTTTGTTGCTTTGCTTGGCTGGAATGCCGGTGACGACAAAGAATTTTATGAAATGAACGGTTTAATTGAAAGCTTTTCGTTGGACAGGGTAAATAAATCCGGCGCGGTTTTTAATGTTGAAAAACTAAACTGGTTAAACAGTGAGCATCTAAAAGAAAAAGATAATTCAGAATTATTAAGCGAATTAAAAAATCTTTTAGAAAATTCTGAACACAGTGAATATTCCGACAAAGATGATGTTCTATCTAAAATTATCGAAGTAATGAAAGATAGAATTGTTTTCGTGAAAGATGTAATCGAATCAGCATCATACTTTTTTGAGACACCAAAAGAATACGATGAAAAGACAATTGCAAAGAAATGGAAACCGGAATCGAATAAGTATTTGCAAGTATTGTTGGAAAAGTATGAGCAATTAGAAAATCCGACAAAGGAAGATTACGAAACCACGTTGAAGCAAACCTTAGAAGAACATGAAATCGGAATGGGCAAATTGATGCTGCCTTTGAGACTTGCGGTTTCGGGCGTTGGAGGCGGACCGCATGTTTATGATATACTTGACATCATTGGCAAAGAAGAAACTATAAAAAGAATGAAAACAGCAATAGAAAAAATTAAAGCAGAATAAAAATGGAAAATACAGAAAGATCAAAAAATTTTATTGAAGAAATTATTGACGAAGATTTAACAACCAATAAATATGAAGGGCGTGTACATACACGTTTCCCCCCGGAGCCAAATGGGTATTTGCACATTGGCCACGCCACTTCAATTTGTTTGAACTTTGGTTTGGCTGAACAATACAATGGTAAATGCAATCTAAGGTTTGATGATACAAACCCGTCAAAGGAAGAACAGGAATATGTCGACTCAATTACAAACGATGTAAAATGGCTTGGCTTCGATCCTGAAGATAGAATTTATTTTGCGTCCGACTATTTTGATAAGCTTTATGAATACGCAATAATCCTTATCAAAAAAGGATTGGCCTACGTTGATTCCTCTACTTCAGATGAAATAAAAGAAATGCGAGGAGTTTTAACAGAGCCCGGTAAAGAAAGTCCTTACAGAAGTAGATCAGTTGAAGAAAATCTTGAACTATTTGAAAAAATGAAAAAAGGTGATTTTGGAGATGGCGAACATGTTTTGCGGGCAAAGATAGACATGTCATCTCCAAACATGAATTTACGTGATCCGATAATGTATCGCATCCGTCACGAACATCACCACAGAACCGGCGATAAATGGTGCATTTATCCAATGTATGATTGGGCACATGGGCAGTCTGATTCGATTGAGGGGATTACCCATTCAATTTGTACTCTTGAGTTTGAAAACCATCGCCCCCTGTATAACTGGTTTTTAGAAAACATTGGAATTTATCATCCGAAGCAAATTGAGTTTGCAAGAAGAAATCTGAATTACACGGTGATGAGTAAACGTAAACTATTGCGTCTTGTAACAGAGGAACATGTTGATGGATGGGACGATCCGCGTATGCCGACTATCTCTGGTTACCGACGTAGAGGTTATTCCCCTGAATCTATTAGAAATTTTGCAAATGAGTTGGGAGTTGCAAAAAGAGAAAATGTAATTGATGTTGCTCTACTTGAACACAGTGCTCGTAATGATTTGAACAAACGTGCACTTCGCAGATTTGCTGTTTTAAATCCGCTAAAAATTGTAATCACAAATTGGCCTGAAAACAAAGTTGAAGAACTTGATGCAGTGAATAACCCAGAAGATGAAAATGCAGGAAAAAGAAAGCTCGCATTCTCAAGAGAGTTGTACATTGAGAGAGATGATTTTATGGAAGACCCGCCGAAGAAGTTTTTCCGCTTAGGACCGGGACGCGAAGTCAGATTAAAATATGCTTACATAATTATGTGTAAAGATTTTGTAAAAGACGAAAACGGAAATATTATTGAACTTCACTGTACATACGATCCCGAAACAAAAAGCGGTAGTGACACAAGTGGCAAAAAAGTGAAATCAACACTTCACTGGGTATCAGCAAATCATTGTGTAGATGCTGAAGTCAGATTGTACGACAGATTATTCAACGTTGAAAACCCAAATGCTGATAAGGAAAAAGATTTTCTGGAATTTTTAAATCCAAATTCTTTGGAAGTAAAAGAAAGCGCTAAAATTGAGCAAAGTCTTACGTATGCCAAAGTTGGAGAGTATTTTCAATTTGAAAGACTCGGTTATTTCTGTGTTGATTCAAAGTTCTCATCTAACGAAAAGAAAATCTTTAACAGAACTGTAACGTTGCGTGATAACTGGGCTAAGATGAGCAAAAAATAGTTGTTTGTTTGATAGTTATTTATTGAAATAGTGTTAATATTATCTTAATTTTACACACCTTTTTGAAGGACTAATTGCTGCCGAAGTGGTGGAATTGGTAGACGCGCTGGATTCAAAATCCAGTGTCCGCAAGGACGTGCCGGTTCGAGTCCGGCCTTCGGTACAAAGCCTGGAAATAGTTTCAGGCTTTTTTATTTTTAAATATTGCTAGCAATTTTATTCCAAGTATTCCAATCCCCTTTTGCCCCATTTTGTATTTGGAAATTGTGTTTCACCTTTTTCTCATTTAATAGACTTGAGATTTCAATATTCTCTTCAACTGTATCGTCATTCTCAAACGAGTAAATGGAAATTCTCATTTCTTTTAAATGTTCCAAATACCAATCGTCACTTAAACCAGGCAAATAATCTACAGGGTTATTGAAATAACAATTTTCATCATAATAGCCATATATATATTTCTTAATATTAAAGATACCGCTTAAAACCACGCAAGAATGAAACTTATTTGGGTATTTCAATGCAAGGTTAAGTGCATGATACCCACCTAGACCAACGCCAATCAATCCTACTTTTTCTTTTTCTGTCTCGTATTTTGCGAAACCAATTACATCATTCAAAATCAGTTTTTCATATAACAAGTGTTTTTTTACTCTATCCGGCGGTTTGATACCATAGTTTTGCCAACTCTCATAATCAATTGTGTCAGGACAGTAAAGCTTAATATCTCCCTTATTTACTTTATTAGACAATGAATGGACGAATCCGTTGTCTTTTAATTCGTAATACTTGCCCCCCGCATTTGGGAAAAGAATAAAAGGGTCTCCGTTTTCTCCAAATACCAGCATTTCAAAATTACGACTGAGATATTGTGTATACCAGTTATGGAAAACTTCGTGCATTTATTACTCGTGCATTAAATAGAAAAAGAGGATTGTTTTAATCCTCTTCAAAATATTATATCAAAAAGATAAGAATTTTATTTAGAATATTATAATTGATATTAATTTAGATATATAGTTAATATCGATTTAACTTTTTCAAGTACTTCTTCTTCATTTTTGTAACCTAATTTCTGGACTTCTTTTAA
>JANQIV010000256.1 GCA_028282005.1 Melioribacteraceae bacterium
TTGAGGCGGCGGTCGGATTCGAACCGACGAATAAAGGTTTTGCAGACCTTCGCCTTGGACCACTTGGCCACACCGCCATTTAATATTAGAGCAAAAAAAATCCACAATAGTGGATTTTTTAGTTGAGCGGGAAACGAGACTCGAACTCGCGACATTCACGTTGGCAACGTGATGCTCTACCAACTGAGCTATTCCCGCATGTCAAATTCTTAAGAACTATATTCTCAAATGAGAAGAACAAATATATGATTCACTTTTTTAATAAACAACAAAAAATTATAAAAAGCCGACAAAAAATTGCCGGCTTTAATTGTTAATTATTTCAATAAAACTAGCTTTTTAACTTCAACAAAATCGCCAGCTTCTATTCTATAAAGGTAAACACCACTTGCCAAATTTGATGCATTAAAATTAACTAAGTGGTAGCCTGGTTTTAAAGCTTCATTTACTAAAGTAGTTACTTCTTGTCCCAGAGTATTGTATACCTTTAATACAACATTAGATTCGTTTGGAATTCCAAATCTGATTGTAGTAGTTGGATTAAATGGGTTTGGATAATTTTGATCTAATGAGAATACTGTTGGAAGTGCATTAATATCATTAACATCACTTACCACCGGTTCTTCTTGAATTTTGAGATTATCAATGGCCCAACCCCAACCATTTGTATTGGAATCTGAAAATAATCTAAATCTTACAAGTATGGTTTCACCAGCACTGAATGTATCATGTAGATCAATTGAATGAGATTTATACATGGTTTCATCTCCGGGAGTACTGCCAAAGTATGCATTTAACCAATCAGCTTCACTTGCTGCATCATATCCATCTGCAAGTGGAAGCCATGTAACTCCATTATCATTGCTTCCTTCTACAATAACATAGTCCCAGAAAGTAGCATCACCAAATACTGAGCCCTGATTTCCGGGTTCAATTAAAGCTATATCATCATATTCAATGGTAGCATTTTCGTTTGCTACTATAATTGGTGCTTTAAGAATATATGTGAAATTATGACCATCTTGATATGGGTGACTCGAATGAACGGCACCATTAGTAAAACCATCAGGAGTCGCCACCTCAAAACCATCTGTTACAAAATCATTAGTTTGTTCATCAAAATTATTTTCGTAATAATCAACAGCATCCAAGAGTGGGTAAACTACAACATTGTTACTTGATGAAATAAACATCTTTCCATCTTTGTAGGATTTTATAGATATACTAATTGTGTCAAGTTCAGTTACCACTATCATTAGATCTAAGGTAGAATCAACTTTAGTTTCATTAGAACCAAAAGAAGTCAGTTTTATATTATCTGCATAAACAAATGAAGAATCATATGCAGATGGTAAAATTACATTTGCGTTCAGACTTCCACCCGCTCCACCAACTAGTGAAGCAAATCTTGGAGAAAGAGTAGCTTGTGGTGGTTCATATCCATCTAATTCCGGCATTGCCACTGCCCATACACCTCTACCGTGTGTTGCAATTACAATCTCATCATTTACAATAACCATGTCATAAACCGCAGCTGGGGGAAATCCATTATCGGCATAAGCCCAATTTGCACCACCATCTGTTGATTCAAATAACCCAATTTCAGTACCAGCCCAAATTATTTCAGTATTATAAGGCATTACTAGTAAACTATATACTGCTACATCTGGGAAACCATTGACACTCGTTCCGTCACCAAGTTCAAAACCTGATAAATCAGTCCATGTTTGCCCCAAGTCAGTAGTTTTAAGAACTTTAGGAGTACCTTTTGTTGCAGCAAGTGCAAAAGCTGTACTGTCTTCAGTTGGGTGTGTTTCAAATCCGGATATTCTTCCCATAGTTACTCCTGAGTAAGGAGTAGTTGCGGAAAAAGAAAGACCAGCATCAGTTGATACATATGGAGGACTAGAAGCAGTCATGTTTCTAGCTGACCATACTATTTGAGGATTTTTTAATGAAATTTTAACTTGAGAAAAACTGCTTGTTCCATTAAACCCGGAAGGCATTGGAGTCAGTGTCCAAGTCGAGCCAAAGTTATCTGATCTCCAAACACCAGAGGAACCAATTGCAAAAATTAAGTCTGGATCTTGTTTTGATTTTCCGATTTTTGTAAAGAATGGAGCATTTGCGCTACCATTATCAATTGATCCAGCAATGTAAGACCAAGATTGACCACCATCAAGGGATCTATAAATTCCGTTAAATTGCGAGGTTTCGATAATTTTGTTTAAGTCATTATAGTGCCATGAAGCTTCATACCCATCACCACTTGGCGCAGAAACCCAGAAACTAGTTTCATCGGGATCAGCTGGGGAAACCCAACTACCATTATCTTGAGTGCCACCAACATATCTATCAATACCGTTAGCCTTATCAATTCCATAGAATTGAGTTGTGTTATACCCTAAGAGAATTTCGTTAGGTTCATCGCCAACATCAAATACTCTTCCAGCATCACCAGTTTGCGAGAATGTTGCTCCTTTATCGTCTGAAAAAGCTATTCCTCCATCATTACCATTTATAAATCTAAATTTTTTAGATGATTCACTTGTTTTTACTAAAACTATATTGTGATGATCGACATGAACACCCTTTGAAGCAGCTCCAGGTGTATACGCATCAGCAATATTTGTTGTTGATAAGCCTTTAGTTAAAATTGTTCCCCAATTAATTCTGATAAGAGCATCAGGTAAATTGTCGGCATCAAATGTAGTTCCAGTAGGAGCTTCAGGCCAATAAGCATAAGTGTTCTTATATGCTATACCAGCTGTTTGAGCTATATTCGGATCGGCAGCAGCTTCATCGTAATCGATAGCATGAATAAAGACGTACTCTCTTGAAACTCCGCCTGGAGCATTCGCTCTATCTGATAGATTCCATTCACCGTTACCGTCTTGATCCCTAAATGAAACCATCAACTGTTTGTTATTGTCAATGTCCCAAACTTCAAAAGGAACTTCAACATAATCTACGTATGGATATTGAAAACCCGATGCGAAAACAAACATATGCGCCATTTGAGATACCCCTGGCCCAAAGCGAACCTCAACCGAACTATATTCATCAGAAGTTAAAGATGTTTCAAGACCATGGAAGTTTAGACCTAAATCCAAACCACCTCCAGCGTAACTTCCACCCCAGTTAACAAACCAAAGGAAACTTGAAACATTTTCTAGCTCTGTACTGGTTACTTGAAAATCTGATGTATCAATTCCGGTTTCAATGTCAAGTTGCCAAAGCTGAATACCTCCAACAAAGACTTGATTTTCATCAAAAGGATTAACTGCTATGGTATTGTCATACCACCCTTGTCCACCTAACCAGTGTACATCTTGACCGTTAATATCGTTATGAGCAAACCAATTTGCACCACCATCTGTAGAGCTGTACAACACTGAACCTGTTGCTCCACCTTGTGCAGAGATATATACCCTGTTTGTATCGGAAGGAGCAATTGTTATTTCCATTCTACCAACAGGACCAATTCCATTATTAGCTTCAAACCAGGTTAAACCGCCATCATTTGACTTAATAACAGTAGTAGAATTGACCGTTGCATACAAGGTGTTGAAATTTTCAGGATTTGCTCTCAAATCTTCAACATTGTTATTGCCCGCATCGAATGTTTTTTTCCATGTTAATCCACCATCATCGGAACGGTAAATTCCTGATGTTGGGCCATTGGTTAAATGATTAAAACCTGGGGCTACCGCAGCTACAACAATCCACCACTTTGTTGGATGAACTGCAAGACGCATTACATTTTCAAAATCAGGATTAGTGGTAGTGCTAATCATTTGTACCCAAGATCTACCATTATTGGTGGTTCTCCAAATTCCGCTGCCGTCTATCTGATCTACATTGCCAAATCCTTCACCAGTACCTACATAAATGACGTTTGGATCTGAGTATGGGGCCCAACCCAAAGTACTTGTTGCTAAGTTCGGAAGATTTTTAGTTAAATTTGTCCATGTTTGACCAGCATCACTAGTTCTCCAAACACCACCTCCAACAGAACCGACAGTCCATTCATCAACATCCTCAGGATTTACTAATATTGCTCTGGTTCTACCTGCTACATTACCGGGGCCAAGTTCTCTCCAGTTTAATTCATTTGCATTATTTTTTTTACCTAACCCTTGTTCATTAATAAAATCTTTATATTTCAGCAACTCTTTAATTTGGTAATTGGGTGCGTAATCTGGTATATTTTTACCAGGAAGAGTTCTTATATCATTATACCATTTGGCATATAGATTAGGACTACCTTTTTCGAGTATACCTTTAACTCTTTTCTTTTTCTCCGAAAAAGGTTCGGAGTGTTTTTTGAGAGCTTGATTTAAATCCACTAAATCATCATGAAGGATGGTACGAGAAGAGTTTTTTAGATATAATTGTATTCCTTCATTTTTATTTAAAATTTCATTAGAGTTTTGTGGATTGAAATTGTTAAACAGAAATAAAGAAATAGCCAACGTTAGAACAAAAGATATGTGGCTGTACTTCTTAAACATTAATACCTCCTCTAAATTATTGGTTTTTGTTTTCTAGTTTTAGATGGGACTTTTTTAGAGTAATGAGATTTAGCACATATTCAAGATCAGAATTTTTAGATTCGTCCCCTTTAATTATTCCTGGAGTCCAGGTTACTTTAATATTTGAGTCATTGAGCCAAATTAAATTACCCTTTTGTACTTGGTCATTAAAAACAATTGCTTGTTTTTTAACATCAATTACAAAGAATGAAAAAGTATCAGCAGCCTTAGTCAATATCTTATTTGAACAGATAACAAATGAACTATCACTGTTAAAAGAAGTTGAATAATTACCCCCAAATTTTTCTGCAGCCTTTTTCGAGATAAATTCATGAATACTAAATGAGGTGGAGCAGCTTACAATTACAAAGCAAGCAGCCAAAAGAAGGTGTTTTACCATAGGCCCTCGAAGTATGTTAAAAAACCATTATCTATTGCGAAGAACTTTAATATAATAAATTAAAAATTAACTCCAAAAATATTTTCATTTTTCAACAAACATTTTGTCTGATTTGAATAATGAGCTACATTTTCATTTAATAAATCTTATTTTTCAGTTTCAAATCTGGAGACAAATTGTTCGAGCACGAAAGACACGAATTAGTAGAAACAATAAAATCAAAAGGTATAAATAACGAAGCAGTTTTAAATGCCGTAAACACTGTTGAAAGGCATTTATTTGTTGAAGATGCTATGAAATATCATGCATATAAAGATGTTGCTTTACCGATTGGATTTGGGCAAACAATTTCTCAACCTTTTACTGTAGCTTATATGTCACAAGCTTTGAATCTAGGAAAAGGAAGCAAGGTTTTAGAAATTGGCACGGGTTCCGGTTATCAGGCAGCAATTCTTGAAAAAATGGGAATGCGTGTATTTTCAATTGAAAGAAATGATAAATTATACAACCGGGCACTAAAGATATTTGATTATCTGGGGATAAGGGTAGCTGTTCGCTTGGGGGATGGAACAATAGGCTGGGAAGAATATGCACCCTATGATGGAATAATTGTAACGGCCGGAAGTCCGGATGTACCAGAGAGATTGAAAAGGCAATTGGCGGTTGGTGGGAGAATGGTTATTCCCGTTGGTGATAAAAATTCGCAAACGATGAAAGTGCTAACTAAAAAAGACGAAGAGAATTTTATTGTAACTGATAGCCCGCAATTTAAGTTTGTCCCACTAATTGGAAAAGAAGGTTGGAAAGAAAGGTAATTGTAATTACCGGGCCTACTTGTTCAGGCAAAACATTCCTCAGTTTAATTTTAGCTGAGGAACTAAAAACAGAAATTTTATCTGCAGATAGCCGGCAAATCTATAAATATTTGAATATTGGTACAGCAAAACCTTCAAAAGAAGAATTAGAAAAAATAAAACATCATTTTATAGATCATCTAAATCCAGACGAAGATTACAATGTAAGTTTATATGAAAGTGAAGCGTTAAGGGTTTGCGAGAATCTATTTTCTGAAAAAAAAAATCCTATTGTTGTCGGCGGTTCAGGTTTGTATATAAAAGCACTTGTGGAAGGTTTATTTCACGAAATAGGGGTAGATGAAGAATATCGTGAAAAATTGCTCGCATTAAGGAACAAACACGGCGATAGATATTTATACGAAGAGTTGAAAAAAGTTGATCCGGAAAGCGCTTCAAAAATGTTTCCGCAAAACTGGAAAAGAGTTATCAGGGCATTGGAAGTTTTTCAAATTAGCGGTAAACCCATTAGTCAATTTCATAAGGATTACAATCGTGAAAGTGACATTAGTTTTTTACAATACGGGTTAAATTGGGATCGTGATATTCTTTATCAGAATATTGAAAAAAGAGTTGATGAAATGATTGAAACGGGTTTGCTCGATGAAACAAAAAAGATTTTAATGATGGGTTATGATGAGAATATAAATTCATTAAATACTGTTGGATATAAAGAAATTATTTCCCATTTCAATAACGAATTTCCACTAGAAAGAGCAATTGAACTTATAAAAAGAAACACTCGCAGATATGCCAAAAGACAACTTACATGGTTCAGGAAAGATGAAAGAATTAAATGGTTTGAAATAAAAAATAAAGAAGATTTGAGTAAAGCGGCTCAAAATATTCTTGAAGAAAATAAATCCGGTTTGTAGAAGTTTTTCATAATAAATATATTCGATAACCAATTATAAAGTTTAATACATGAAAGAAAAAATTAGAATAGCGTCCGGCCAAGGATTTTGGGGAGATTTAATAGATGCTCCTTACAACCAAGTTACAAAAGGAGATGTTGATTATTTAGTTATGGACTACCTAGCTGAAGTAACAATGTCAATTTTGCAAAAGCAAAAAAACAAAAATCCTGAGCTCGGTTATGCAAAAGATATTCCTCCTTTAATGAAAAGGATTTTGCCCGTTTGTAAAGAGAAGGGAATAAAAGTAATTACAAACGGCGGGGGAGTAAATCCGACTGCATGCGCGAACGAAATTTTAAAAGTAGCTAAAGAGCTTGAAATCACTGACTTAAAAGTAGCTGTGATTTTAGGTGACGACATCCGAGAGCGAATAGACGAAATTATTGAAGCCGGATGTGAATTAAATAACATGGAAACTGGGGAATCTATAATTCCGCTTAAAGATAAATTACTAAGTGCAAATGTTTACTTTGGTGCTTTCCCAATAGTTGATGCATTAAAACAAGGTGCAGATATTGTAATAACCGGCAGGACAACTGATACCGGATTAACGTTAGCGCCTATGATTTATGAATTTGGATGGGATAATAAAAATTACGATTTACTTTCTGCCGGAACAGTAGCCGGGCATATTTTGGAATGCGGAGCTCAAGCAAGCGGTGGTAACTTATTGGCGGATTGGCAGTCTGTTGAAAACTTTGCAGAGATTGGCTTTCCTATAGCCGAAGCTTTTTCGAATGGTGAAGTAATAATTACAAAACACGAGAACCTTGGCGGCAAGGTTAGTGTTGAAACAGTATCCGAACAGTTAGTTTATGAAATCGGAAATCCAAAAGATTACATTACCCCGGATTGTATCGCTGATTTTACTTCAATAAAATTGGAAGAATTGGGTAAAAACAAGGTAAAAGTTTATGATGTAAAAGGACTACCTGAAACAGAGTTTTATAAAGTCTCTTGTTCCTATGCTAGCGGATACAGTGCAGTCGGTTCATTAACATATTCCTGGCCGCAAGCTTTAACAAAGGCTAAAGCAGCGGATCAAATTTTACGAAAGCGAATGGAAAACCTTAATCTGAATTTTGAAGAAATTAGAACTGAGTATGTCGGTTATAATTCATCACACGGTCCGCTTTCAAAAGATTTGGATGAAGACAATATCAACGAAATAATGTTGAGAATTGCTGTCCGTTCACAAGATAAAAATTCTGTTGAAAGATTCGGAAAAGAAATTGCACCGCTAATTTTGACGGGTCCGCCAAGTGTAACCGGCTTTGCTGGTGGACGTCCAAGGCCAAGCGAAGTAGTTGCATACTGGCCGGCTTTGATCCCGAAAAAATTAGTGCAACCCGAAGTGAAAATTATGGAGTTGTAAATGAAAATAAAATTAATAGATATAGCTCACGGCAGAAGCGGTGATAAAGGCGATGCAGCAAATGTAGGAATTATAGCATACGACGATAAAGGCTATGAGATAATTGAAAAATATCTGACTGCTGAAAAAGTTAAAAAGCATTTTGAAGGAATTACATTGGGAGAAGTTGAGAGATTCGAACTCCCTAATATAAGAGCATTAAATTTTATGTTACACAATACCCTCGGAGGAGGAGGTACAGTTTCACTTAAACACGATGCGCAGGGCAAAACTCTTGCTGCAGCCTTGTTGAGAATGGAATTGGAAATAGACGATTAAAACAAGGAGACAAGACAATGTTCGATGAACAAATGAAAATTATGAAAGAGCAAAAAGAGAAAATCAACAATCTCAGAGGTTATCTTTAAGTTAGATGAAAAAGAAGAACAAATAAAAAAATTACAAGAAGAAAGTGAAGTTGATGGTTTTTGGAATGACCAGAAAAAGGCACAGTTAGTTTTACAAAAAAAGAAATCTTTGGAACTATGGGTTGATGAATGGAATAGTTTAAATGAAAGAGGCGAGAATTTAATTGAGTTTATCGAATTAGCTCAAGCCGAAGAATCTGAATCGCTTGAAGAAGAAATAGTAAATGAACTAAACTCACTTGTAAAAATAGTTGGTGATGTTGAACTAAAAAGCATGCTCAGCGGAAAAGACGATGATAAAAACTGTATCATGTCAATTCATTCAGGTGCTGGTGGTACTGAATCGCAAGATTGGGCTGATATGTTAATGAGAATGTATTTGCGATGGGGTGAGCAAAATAATTATAAAATGAATTTGCTTGATGTTTTGGATGGTGACGGAGCAGGAATAAAAAGCGCAACAATTGAAATAGTTGGAGATTTTGCTTATGGCTATACAAAAGCTGAAACTGGTGTTCATAGACTCGTGAGAATTTCTCCATTTGATTCAAACAAAAGAAGGCATACTTCCTTTGCCTCTGTATCGGTTATTCCTGAGGTTGACGACTCTATTGAAATAGATATTAATCCTTCAGACCTTAAGATTGATACTTTTCGCGCCGGTGGGAAAGGCGGGCAGAATGTGAATAAAGTTGAAACAGCTGTGCGTATCACTCATGAACCAACTGGAGTTGTTGCAGCATGTCAAAGCGAAAGATCACAGATGCAGAATAAAACCAATGCATTGAAATTGCTGAAGTCTAAGTTGTACCAAATAGAACTTGAAAAGCAGATGGCTGAAAGTGACGAGATCGAAAAAAATAAAATGAAAATTGAATGGGGGAGCCAGATCCGCTCTTATGTATTTCATCCGTATAATATGGTAAAAGATCACCGCACTGATGAAGAAACATCAAATACACAAGCTGTAATGGATGGTGATATAAATCAATTTATTAAATCATTTTTGTTAAAATTTGCACACAATTAATGAAGAGAACAAAAAAGTATTCGAAAGATCAAATTATTGCCAAAGAAGGTGACCAAAGCAACAAGATTTATATTCTTGTTGAAGGATCAATCGGGGTCTTAAAAGGAAGTATAATGGTTTCAAGATCAAGTGACATTGGTACTCTTTTCGGCGAAATCGGGACAATTCTTAATGAACCCAGATCTGCTACGCTTGTTGCGCTTAAAGAAACAGAAGTAATTGAAATTTCGGGATCAATCGAACAGATTGTTGAAACTTATCCTGAAATTTCAATTAGACTGATGAAAATGCTTGCTAAAAGATTAGCTACTACTACCAAGGATTATTGGTACATAGCAGAAGAAGTTAGACTTTAATATGGGAAGTACAAAATTTTTTAAGAAAGATGAAATTCTTGCCCGTGAAGGCGAAGAAAGTAAAAGTCTATTTGTTTTAGTTAATGGTTGTCTTGGAGTATTTAAGGGCTCCATAAAAATTGCTGAATTTGATGAGAAAGGAACAGTTGTTGGCGAGATTGGAGTAATTTTAAGAAAGCCAAGAACTGCAACTATTAAAGCGATGGAAGAATCTTACGTTGTTTCGATCAATTCTAATATTAGTGCTCTCATTGATGAATATCCAGAAATTACAAAGAAGATTTTAAGAACATTAGCAATTAGACTAACTGATATTACTGAGAATTATTGGAATCTTGCCGAGAGAGTAGATATTGAAAGTAGAATTAAAAGTGAAAAATAAAAAGTCAAAATCGAAAAAAACTGATCAGAATTTTTTCGACAATGTTTATTCTGTTGTTGCTGAAATACCTTTCGGCAAAGTTACCACTTATGGAGCCATTGCCGAAGCATGCGGAATTAAATCTTCAGCCCGTACAGTTGGATGGGCTATTAATGGTGCAACAGCAGACGGCTTGCCCTGCCACAGAGTTGTAAATAGAAATGGTGAACTTACAGGTAAAATGTATTTCGGAGATCCATTTTTGATGGAAAATCTTTTGCGCGAAGAAGGTGTTGAGTTTGATGAAAAGGGAAGGGTAATTATGAAAAAATATTTTTGGAAGCCGGAAAAGAAAGTTTAAAATAACAAAGCCCCCTCGGGTAAAGGGGCTTTTAGGTCTTTCTTAGACTAAGAAAGACCGTAGGTAGGTCAGATTAGAATCTCCTTATTGAAAATTGTGAAACTCCGCCGTCAATCTTTATATCAATTTTATTTGTAGCGCTTTCATAGTTGCTGGTTACATAGTAATCGGAATTAACTTTTTCAAAATCTTCAAGTGATTTTGAGAACAATACCATCTCGCCTTTAATTCTACAACCGGATTCTTTAGGTATATCTATTACCAAACTAGCCGCTCCCATTTCAACATCAATTTCAACAAAATCATACTTGTCACCGATAACAATGTCTGTATCAGTTGCGCCTGTATTTAATTCAAGGCTTCTCACCTTAAAGTCGGATAAATCAAAATCAGCTCTTGCTGCTCCAATGTTAAGCTTTAGGTCCCAAACGGGATTTTCATTTAATTTAATACCAAGTTTGTTTCTAATTCTTTCTTCAAAAATGTGCCAATTGTTTTTTCTTAAATCTAAGTCAATAAATGCTTCATCATCCTGAAAATCAGTACTGAAAGAATACTTATGCGTTAGATTACCTTTTGCCATTCCTTCAAATAAATTTTCAGTATTATTTTTAATAAGAAATGTACCGGCGCCTGTGGCTAAGTCTAATTTAGCATATTCAATTTCGCTCATATAAGGTTCAGTAAAATATTTCACATCATGATAACGTCCATGGTCATTATCCCAATCAATGTGAATATTATTATCAACTATGGAATAAAGTGAACCGAAAATTAAATAGCCTACAAAAATACCGAAAGCACTTGCCACAAAAGGTTTGACTACTGTTTTTTTAACTATAATTAAAATACCGAGAAGTATTATTGTAACCGGCCATAAATCCCATGCGTAACTGAAATCAACTACAAAAATGTCAAACTTAACTAATAGGAAAAAGCCGCCTAAAGTTAGAAATAGAAATCCCCAGAATAATTGTCCTGCTTTCATTTTGCTGTTTCTTGAAGTTTGTTTTTACTTGTGATAATTAAAATAATTCCAAGAGCGATAAATGCTAATGGAAGAATTAATTCGAAATCAAAATAATAAAAGAAGTTATGAAGTGTAAAAGCAGCTCCGATTACGATCAAAATTATCCCGATGACCGCACCACTGCTTCTTTTCTTCTTATTCAACTCTTCGTGAATTTTTTGTTCTTTTGCGAAATCTTCGGAAGAATAATTTGAATTTTCATTTTTAGTTTCGGATGAACTGTTGTATTTTGGTTCAGAGTTTTCCTCACCGGGTGTAAAAGTGCCGCTCGAATTTGCGGATGAAGCCGTAGTAAAAACTACTGGTTCTTCAGGAAGTGCAATCCATAAAATAATGTAAAATAAAACTCCGATGCCGTTAAATGCAGTAAGCACAATAATCAAAATCCGAATAATAATAACATCGAGGTTGATGTAATTTGCAATTCCGGCTGCAACTCCACCAAGTACTCTGTTTTTTCTCGATCTATAAAGCTTCTCTTTCATGGTATTTCCTGTTGATTCTGCTTTTTAGACGCAGATAAAAGGGATATGTTTAACTAAAAAAGGTTACTAATAAAATTTGGGTCTAGGTCAAAAAGAATGGGACTATTATTTAATATGTTGACAGTTCGTAATCCGAGTAATATTTTTAAACCGACCGTCGGTCAATTAATGTTAAACTAAATAAGTTATTTGAAACAATGGCGAGAATAGCAAAGAAAAACTCGATAAGAAAAAATGAACTGATGAACGCTGCAGAAAAATTATTTTATGAAAAAGGATATGAAAAAACTTCCATAGCAAAAATTATAGATTCTGTTGGTGTTGCAAAAGGGACTTTCTATCATTACTTCAAATCGAAGAGTGATTTGTTAAATCAAATTATTGAGAGAGAAGCCGGTGTATCAAAACAAAGGCTTGAGGAAATTGTTAATGAAAAAAAACTCAATGCTTTGGAAAAAATTAACAAAACTTATTCAACTAGTTTTAACTACAGAGTTAATAACAAAGAATTGTTTAAGATGTTGCTTAAGGTTTTCTATTTAAATGATGATAACATTCTTTTCAGTCACAAGCGAAATATCAAAAATATTGAAGTAGTAGGGGAGGCATTTACAAAAATTATTGTGCAGGGCAATGAAGAAAAACTCTTTGATGTTGCTGAACCATCATACACGGCGGAAATGATTGTTAGAATAGGGTTTCAACTTGATGAAGTATTTGCGAGGTTATTAATTTTTGAAGAGCCAACAAAAGTAAACAAAAGTATACTGGTTAAAAAATGCAAAGCTTA
Organism: Melioribacteraceae bacterium; assembly: GCA_028282005.1. Classification (GTDB taxonomy): domain Bacteria; phylum Bacteroidota; class Ignavibacteria; order Ignavibacteriales; family Melioribacteraceae; genus JANQIV01. The sequence continues at coordinate 12,902 of JANQIV010000256.1, forward strand.
TGAAAACGCTGTTGAGAGATTGTTGGGGTTATCTGAAGGTAAGTTGAAGATAGTTAATAAAACAAACATAGATAAATTTTACGAGGAATAGTTTCCCGTAGAACGAATGTTCCGGCAAAATGAAAGCCGGTTCTTAATTAACATATTCAATTCAACTTATTATCAAAATTATGGGGGATTAATTATGATACGTCACTTCTCTCTTTTTCTTTTAGTTTTTGTACTATTTGTTTCATGCGAGGATAGTCCAACTCTAGCACCGCAACAAGAATCAGAATCTGTAGAACAGCAATTATTATCTACCTTCAACACTTTACAAAAGAACAATTCAGGGCTTATTGAAATCAAAAAAATAACTGCACCTGATGGTTACAAGTGTGCTTTTGAGATTACTTTTCCTCAGCCGCTTGATCACGAAAATCCTTTCGGTCAGTTTTTCGGCCAAAAAATATTTCTTTCCCATTTGGATTTTTCCAAACCGATGGTCTTTGTTCCTGCCGGGTATTCAGTTTACCGGAATAGCATTTTAGAGCTAACACAAATGCTGGACGCCAACCAGATCATTGTAACAACACGTTTTTTTGATGGCGCTAAACCAGATCCGCTAAACTGGGATTACCTTACACTAAAACAAGAGGCTGGTGACTACCATGCTATCGTTAGTTTGTTTAAGCTACTTTACCGAGGGGCATGGGTGAGTCACGGCGTAAGCAAAGGGGGAGTTTCAGCGGCAGCTCATAGACGTTTTTATTCTGATGATGTTGACGCAACAGTTCTGCAAGTAACACCTTTTGCGACTGCTGAAGAAGATCCGCGAATTAACGAATTTATTTTTGAAGAAGTTGGAACAGAAGAATGCCGGTTAAGAATTAAAGAATTTCAGAGACAAGTACTAAACGAAAGAGAAACTATGATACCGCTAATTGAAAATATGATCAGCGGTTATGGATTAACACTTTCAATTGGTGCTGATGTAGCATTTGAATACTCAGTTTTGGAATACCCGTTTAGCTTTTGGCAATTTGGAAATGGAGATTGTTCTGTTATCCCTCCTGAAAATGCCGGCGCACAAGAAATAGTAGAATATTTTACATCGGTAATTCTTTACCCATTTTACAGTGATTATTACATGGAATTATTTGCTCCGGCTACTTATCAAGCTTATACTGAAAACGGTAATTATGGATATATAACTGAACATGTGAGCGACCTATTAATTTCAGTCCAAAATCCGACACTGAAGATTTTTGGGCCAAAGGATGTTGAGATGGTTTATAACCCAGCGGTAATGCCGGATATGATTTCCTGGCTACAATCTGAAGGTGATAATATTATTTATATTTACGGTGGCAACGATCCTTGGACAGCAGCAGCAATTGAACTAACCGGACAAACAAACGCGATTAAAATTGTACAGGAAGGTGCAAATCACGGAGTTGATATTGCTGATCTTACGGAAAAGAATCTTGTAATAAACACCTTAGAAGAATGGCTGGGGGTTGATGTACAGACACCTATTCCAGCGTTAGGTAAAAAGGAAAGATCACTTCAAGGCACACAGCGATAAATTAGATAAATAATTTCCCTTCTCTATACCTTCGGGATTCACTTTGATTTGCTGGAAGGAAATCTCGAAGGTTAAATTTTGTAAACTCTTCCGGCTATTTGGGACGAAAAATTTATACTTCCGTAACTTTTTTTTCGATTTACATTGAATTTACTTGATAACTTATTTAGGTTTCTTAGATAAATTATATTTGATTTGCACGAAATGAAGATCGCGCTTGGCCAGATAAATCCCATTATTGGGGATATTGAAGGTAATAAGAAGAAGATAGTAGAAGGATACGAAAGAGGAGTTAGAGAAGGTGCGGATTTAGTAATCTTCCCCGAACTGGCGACATGCGGATACCCCCCCTTAGACCTCGTAGAAAAAAAAGAATTTCGAACAGCGGTGAAATACGCCAATGAAAGACTAGCTGCTATCACCGGCGACGTCGGGCTTGTTTTCGGAACTATAACTGAAAA
>JANQIV010000006.1 GCA_028282005.1 Melioribacteraceae bacterium
TGTTCTTCCGCAAATCAAAAAGAAATTTGCTTTAAGAAATCTTTATAAAATACCTGCACTTAGAAAAAAAATTAACAAGAAGGCAGGAAAAAAATTAATTGAAACTTTCGGCGGAAAACTAAAACTATTTCCGATTGGCGGCGCTGCGCTTGCTTCAGATGTTGAAAGATTTTTAATGGAAGCGGGATTCCCTTCAACCGTTGGTTACGGCCTGACTGAGACTTCTCCTGTTTCTTCCGGTGCTTCGGTTGAAAAAGCAAAAGTAGGGTCGTCCGGGCCTCCATTAAAAGGTGTTACAATAAAGATTGATAACCCTGATCCTGAAACAGGTGAAGGTGAGATATTTATTAAAGGTCCGAATGTAATGATGGGGTACTATAAAGATCCTGAAAAAACCGAAGAAGTTTTAACAGAAGATGGCTGGTTCAAAACTGGCGACTTGGGTACAATTGATGAAGATGACTATGTTTATATTAAAGGCAGATCAAAAAATGTAATCATAGGTGCGAGCGGCAAAAATATTTACCCTGAAGAAATTGAGTCAATAATTAATGAGCAAGAGTTTGTCTCGGAGTGTTTGGTTTATGAATGTGCAGGGCAGATCTGTGCAAGAGTACATTTAAATTACGATCAACTTGATGAAAACTTTGGTGTATCAAATTTGAAAGAGTCGGAAACCAGAAAGAAACTGAATGAATTGCTGAACAACATTTTTAAGAATGTAAATGAAAGGCTTTCAAGTTTTTCAAAGATTAATAAAATTATTGAACAGATTGAGCCGTTTGAAAAAACTCCGACTAAGAAAATTAAAAGGTATTTGTATGTAGATTAGTTAGAATTGTTTTTCTGCAAAGTTTCGTAGTATTTGCGAATTAATTCTTCGTAGTCTTTTAAATAACCTTCTTTAATTGCCTTAAGCAATTCTTCTTTTAACTTGTCTTGTGATTCCTCATTTGATAAAATTAACTCTGGCGGTGAGTTTCTATTAAATTGCGTTCCTGTGATCGATTCCCGTTGATTTTCAAAATCCCTTTCGTTTATTGAACGTTGAGCATCCAACAACTTAGATAGAATTCTTTCTTGTTTTAAAAACAAATCGTCATCCAATTTTTGTGTACGCATATTTGTCGCGACTTCTTTCATCTCTTCGATAATTCTTTCAAGATTGCTCGTAAGTTTTTTGGATTCCCCGGACTGTTTTGTCTCCTTGTTTAATTCTGAAAGTGATTTTTGAATTAATTCTTGCTGTTGGGCAAGTCTCTGTAACTGTCCCATTTGCTCTTGAGTTAATTGTCCTTGCTGCAATTGCTGAGTGAGTTGATTTAAACTCATTTGCTGCTGGCCTAACTGTTGTAATTGCTGCATCATTGACATCATCCCACCGGAACCTCCGCCACTCATCATACTTTGCATAGTGTTGTTCATCATCATCGCAGCTTCATTTAAATTTGTCATTGCGGCTTCTTGGTTTTTTGCTGCTCTGCTTTTATTACCATTCTGCATTTGCTCAATTGATTGTCTCATTTCTTGCAAAGATTTTCCAATAGCTTTACCCATTTCCGGAGTCATTGCAAAAGTCTTTTGTGAAAGGGCAGACATTTCCTGCAAAACTTTTGTGAGATTATTTTGAATGCTGTTTTGTTCTTGTGCTTTATTATTTAGTTCGGGTGAATTACTTGGAGTAGTTTTGGTTTCTTCTTTTAATTTTTCCTGATCTTTTGATAATGACAAAATGTTATCAATAATTTTCATCATGTCCTGCATTACTTGCATTTGATTTTGCTTTTGCATTTGCTCTTGTAAATTTTGCATTGACTGCATCATGCTGTTCATATTTTCAGAAAGCTGCTGCTGTTGCTGCATTGCAGATTCAAAATTTTGATTCTCTAAATTTTGTTTTGCTTCTTCGGATAGCTGCTGATTTTCTTGTTCATTAAATTCACTTTCAGTTTGCTTCATTTGTTCATTCGGCATATCCGAAAGCTCACTCATTTTCTCTTTCAATCTATCTAGCTGTTCTTTATAACTTTCCAAATCATTTGAAATCTCTTCTTGTTTATCAGAAAGGTTTTCATTTGTATCATTCGGTTGTTTTGTTTCTTCAAAAACTTCATTTTGTTTTTCTAAAATATCTTCAGTTCTTTTAAGCATCTCATCAAGTTTCTGTTCAACTTGAATTCTTTTCAATAAGTTTAAAGTCCGCTCGATACTTTTCTTAAACATCTCTTCATTATTCTTCAAATCTTCTAAAGATGCCTGAACATTATCCCTTCTTAATTGATCTAATGACTGCTGAAGTTTTTCCATTGCTTCTTTGAATTCCTGGCTTGAAAACTCATCCATTAATTCTTGAAGCTCCATATATTTTTCCAGTGTCTCTTCAGAAAGTAGATTGTTTTCCTGAAGTTTTTTCTGCATCTCATTCAATTCTTTTTGAACATCACTAACTTTTTCGCTTAATTCATTAAACTTCTCTAAAGCTTTTTCCAGTTTCTCTTTTTCTTCAAAAGTGATTTCTCTTTCGTCTTTCTTTAATTCATTACTTATATTTTTCAATTCTTCTTTTAATTGATCAGCCTCTTTTAATGTTTCCTCTAAATTTTGAGTCGCAATTTCTTGAGTTTTTTCAGCTTCGTTAAAAAGCTCATCAAGTGAAGGAATTGTGATTGTATATAATTTTGATTTTACAGATTTGGGCCCGCTAACGATATCGTTGTCAAACAGTTCAAGATAATAGCTTACTACATCTTCAGTAGCAAGATTTAATTCTCTTAAGTCCCAGTTGTAATAGATTTCGTCTTCTTTAAATTTTTTGTTTATGGTGATTTCTTTTTGCTTAAATTCATCCCAGGGCTGTTCATATAAAGAAACTGTGAGTTTATAATTAAGAGTTAACTTTGAAAAGCCATAGTCATCACTAATTTTCGAAACAACATTAATTTGATCCTGATCTTTAATTTTTATGTTTTCATTTGGGGAAGTAATCTCGAGCACAGGGTAATTATCAGATAGGAGTTTTATTGAATATGTAATGGGATTTTCGCTTTCAATATTTTCTGTATCAGTTAAATGAAAATTATAATCAACATTTTTATTTACCGGCAAATTTAACTCAGCTTTTGTTTCATTAGTAGTAAACTCTGAAATGGAAGAATCACCAAAAACAATTTTTGCATTGTTTAGTGTTTTTGAAGAAGATAGTTTTATATTTACACGTGAACCGGGAAGTGCTGAAATATTCCCGTTATCTTTTTGAATGGTTCTTCCTAATTTTGAATATGCCGGGTTGATTATTTCTACATCAAAAGTTTTTACAAAAGGCCTATTAACTATATTTATTGTGTATATCTCACTTATTACTTCTTCTGACTGAACATAATATTGGATTGAATTTTTTAGTGAAGTAATTTTGTAATTAAACTCATTTAGGGAGTCCGGTAAAACATTTTTGATACTGAAATCCGATTCATCAAACTGCTTTATTTTTAATGATGCGTTGTTCAAATTTTTGCCAACGGACTTAAATTTTATTTCAACATCTTTCCCTCTGGTTAAATCAATATTTCCCGGTGAGACTTCAAAATAAAATTCTTTTGGAATGGCAAATATTTTGTCGTAATGAGCTAATCTTATCGATGCTAAATACAATTCGGGGAAAACCATCAGCATTAGTAGGAATAAAGCTGTGGTAATCATTGTTAATTTCAAAAACTTTTTTGTGCCCTCAAGATTAACAGCATCTTTGAAATTTAATCCGGAAGTATTTTTGTAAATTTTGTCAAAAGCAAGATTAACGAGTTCTTCTGAGTTACAGCGATTATTTTTATTTATAACTAATTGAAATGCATTTAATAAATCATCTTTAATTTTGCTAAAGTTATTTCCAGCAATCTTCGCAAGTTTTTGATAATCAGGTTTAAGTAGAAAAATAAAATTGTATAAAACCAAAATTATAAACAGCAAGAGAAATAAAATCATTGAAGAAATGAAAATAACTTCCCGTACAAAAGGAGATAATCTGAAAAGAGATTCCAATACGAAAAACACAAAACTTACAACTAAAAAAATTATTATAAATTGATAAAATCCTTTCAAAGAATTTACAGACTGGATTTTAAGATTTAACGAATCTAACTTTTTTAAAATTGTATTTAATTTTTCGTTGCTTGTTTTCATGACTTTAATTTGATAAAGCCCAGACTATAATATTTGTTCCAAATTTTAATGCTTCTTCACGAACCACTTCCGGATTTTTATGGATTTGCGCATCTGCCCATCCGTCGCTTGGATTTGATTCGAAAGTATAATAAACAACTAACCGCTCTTCTATAAATAATCCAAAGCCTTGTGCAGGCTTATTATCATGCTCGTGTGTTTTAGGAGGACCACTTTCAAAATTATAAAATGAATTATAAATTCCGTGATTAAATGGGAGTTCAACAAAATCTTTTTCAGGAAAAATTTTCTTCATTTCTCTTCGCACTGCATTGTTTAAGCCATAATCGTCATCAATATAGATAAAGCCGCCATTCTCTAAATAGTCTCTCAGTTTGTCAGTATCCGAATCTGAAAAGACAATATTGCCATGACCGGTAATAAACAAGAACGGATAATTAAAAATATCATCCTCACTTAAATCAGCAGCTACATAATCCGGATTAACTTTTATCGTTGTATTCTCATTTACAAAATTCAATAAATTTACTTCAGCAGAAGGATCATTATACCAATCGCTGCCTCCAGAATATTTTAACCGTGCAATCTGAAAGCCGGTTTCCTGTGCTTGAATAACAAAGCTAAAAAGTAAAATGTAAAAAGTAAATTTCATTTGACCACTATTAAATTTGAAGCGACAATATAGGTATTAGTTGAGGAAATTTATACAACTAAAAATAAAGACCGTTTCAGAATGAGTGAGAATAGCACGGAACTAATTTTGTCATCACGAGGAGTTTTACGACGAAGTGATCTCCTTTTGTGAGATTGCTTCACCCAAAAAAATGGGTTAGCAATGACAATCTCTATTTCGAGACTATCTAATCCTTGGGGATAAGACGTAAAGCTTTTACAAGATTTTTAAATTCTGTAGAATACTTAATTTGATAATTATTCAATTCTCTGCGGAGTGGATAATTTTTACGAAGCAAATCAAAAGTTTGAGAAATCTCATTTTTATTTGAGAGAATTTGCGATTTTGTAAAGTTGCTGTCCTCTTCAATATTATAAATACAAGGGAAAAGCATATCAATCAATTCTTCTTCAGAATTATATTCATTACTGATTACATTATTAGTGACTTCAGGGTATACAGGCTCCCATAACTTTTCTTTACCTAAAAACTCACAAAATTTGTCATAAAGAATCTTTGTTCCATTAATTTTACCTTCAAGGGAATAGCCTGCTACATGCGGAGTTGCGATATTGACTAACTTCATTAATGCTAAATCTAGATTAGGTTCATTTTCCCAAACGTCCAGCACAGCGCAAATATCTTTTTTTTCTGATATTCTTTTTTTCAGAGCAGAATTATTTACGACAGGTCCACGTGAAGAGTTAATTAAAACTACACCGGGTTTTAATTGAGCAATTTCTTTTTCATCTATCAAATGAAAAGTTTTGTCTTTTCCGGTTAAGTTTAATGGTACGTGGCATGTAATAATATCAGCAGATAATACCTCTTCAAGAGGAACGTATTTTTTTTTATTAGTGATTCTTTTAAGTGGGGGATCATTCAATAATACTTTAGCCCCAAGTGCAGTAAAAAGTTTTTCAAGTTTACTACCTATATTACCAACGCCGATAATGCCTATAGAGATTTCGTTAAATTTCCTTTTTTGATTGTTGATGAAAAGATTTACCGAAGCCAATATATATTCCATAACTGCGTAAGAGTTGCAGCCTTTCGCGGAAGTAAATTCAATCCCATTTTCGTTAAGATAATCTTCATCAATATGGTCGGTACCAATAGTTGCTGTGCCAACAAACTTTACATTTGTTTTTTTCAATAATTCATTGTTAACATTTGTTACCGACCTTACCATAAGAGCATCGGTTTCTTTCAAAATTGAATTTGAAATATCCCTTCCTTTGATGAGCTGGACATTTCCGAATTGTGAAAAAGCTTGCTCTGCATAAATTATATTTTCATCTGCAATAATATTCATAACAATAATCTTTTTTGACTGAAACAAAATTAATTAAAAAAGATTAATCTAAAAAAAATACTACAAGTTTGTTAAACCTATGTGTTTTACGTATTTTTGTGGCTAAAATTTTTTCGAGGGATAAAATGGAATTCAAACAAAGAACGCATACTTGCGGAGAACTAAGAGAATCACAAATTGGCGAGCACGTAGTGCTGAACGGCTGGGTGGATACACGACGCGATTTGGGCGGAGTTATATTCATTGATTTGCGCGACCGTTACGGTATAACCCAAATTGTTTTTGAGCCAACTTATAATTCTGAATCCCACGAACTCGGAAAAGCATTGAGAAGTGAGTTTGTTATCTCTATAGAAGGTAAGGTTAGAAGAAGGCCTGAAGGAACCGAGAACCCGTCAATCCCTACAGGGTTGGTTGACGTGATGGTCGATAAACTTATAATTCTTAATGAAGCGATTACTCCTCCGTTTCAAATAAAAGACGGAATAGACGTTAATGAAGATTTAAAACTAAAATATAGATTTCTTGATTTACGCCGGAAAGAGATGCAGGATAATATTTTGCTCCGGCATCAAATGTACAGATCTGTCCGTGAGTATTTTGGCGACAATAATTTTGTTGAGGTAGAAACTCCAGTATTAATGAAAAGTACTCCGGAAGGGGCGAGGGATTATTTAGTGCCTAGCAGAGTTAATAAAGGCAAATTCTACGCTTTGCCGCAATCACCACAAACTTATAAGCAATTATTAATGGTCTCTGGTTTCGATAGATATTTTCAAATTGTGAAATGTTTTAGAGATGAAGATTTACGTGCCGACAGGCAGCCGGAGTTTACGCAAATAGATGTAGAGATGTCTTTTGTTGACGTTGAAGAAGTTTTTAGTATCGTTGAAAATTTAATGAAGAAACTCTTTAAAGAAGTTAAAGATTATGATTTGAATTTACCTATTCCAAGACTGACTTACGAAGAAGCAATGGAATTTTATGGATCAGATAAGCCTGATCTTCGCTTCGATTTAAAAATGGTTACACTAAATGAGACTTTTAAAAGTTCTGAATTCAGAGTATTTAAAGACACCATTGAAAACAAAGGAATAATTACCGGATTGCTTGCAAAAGGATGTGGTGAATACACAAGAAACCAGCTTGATGTTTTAACAGATTTTGTGAAAAAATTAGGTGCCGGTGGATTAATTTGGATGAGAGTTAAAGAAGACACACTTGAAGCACCAATTGCTAAATTTTTGACCGACGATGAAAAAGCTGATATTATTAATAGTATGCAGGCGGAACCGGGAGATTTGTTATTTATCCTAGCAGGTCCAAAATACAAAACTTTAAGTCAAATGGGTTCATTACGATTGGAAATGGCTAACCGGTTGGAATTAATTAAAGAAGATGCTGCTCCTGCTCTACTTTGGGTAACAGATTTCCCGCTCTTGGAATGGGATGAAGAAACAAAAAGATTTTATGCAATGCACCACCCGTTTACTTCTCCAAAATTTGAGGACTTTGAATTGCTGGACAAAGATCCCGGCAAAGTAAAAGCAAGAGCGTACGACTTAGTTTTGAACGGGAATGAAATTGCGGGCGGTAGTATTCGAATTCATGATTCTGAAGTACAGGCAAAAATGTTTAAGGCATTGGGAATTAGTGACGAAGAAGCTGAACTCAAATTCGGATTTTTAATGGAGGCTTTTAAATACGGCGCTCCGCCACACGGAGGAATTGCATTTGGATTTGACAGGCTTGCAATGATTTTTGCGAATAAAGACTCAATTAGGGAAGTAATTGCCTTCCCAAAAACTTCAAGCGGTTTATCACTGATGGATGATGCTCCTTCAGTTGTTTCAGAAGTTCAGCTTAAAGAATTGCATATCAAACTTAGATAATTAAATGTAAGGCAGATTTTCAATCTGCCTTTTTTCGCCTCTCAATTATTTTCAAGAAACCAAAAAAGAGTTTCTCTCCGAGATTAATTCTTATTTAAATGATAAAAATGCCTTGTTGTTTATAAATGCTCTATTTAAGTTGGAATCACATTTTCAATGAGCTATTACAAAATTTCAAGGTGATTTATGGATAAACAGTATTCAAAATATTGTAAAAGAATATTTGCAACTCTTTTATTCTTATTAATTTTTGGTACACTTAATGCCCAAGTTATAATTGAAGAAGAAATTGAGATAAATCCAAAAATTAGTGAGAATAAGAATAGTTTGGAAAAAACAAACGCAACAATGCTGAATTTAAATATTGAAGCGTATTTTAACACTGGTAGTTATCCCTTCCCTTTACCCCCTGCTGATCCTTATACAACAGGTCATGTGCAAACTGTTCTTGTATATCGAAATAAATATCATCCAAACAGAGGGCCATATGAATATAATTCCTCTATTGACGGATTTGTAAGTATTACTACTCAAGTTGAGGTAGGTTTAAGAGATCAGATCATTCAAGCTAATAATCGTGTATCAAATATTGGTCATTCGCTAAATACTCCACAAATAAGGGATTTTGTTGGAGATGCTACACTTGACGTTACTATCACTGTTAGCGGTGCGCCGTCAGGTAAAAGAATATTAATTAATAATGAACCCAAAAGTGAATTAGTTTATAGATATAATTATTACGGAAGTCATAGTTATCCGTTTAAGGTTACTTTGGAGGATGATCCGTGTGAACTACCAACAGTAGGGTGTTCAGACTATGAATCTCAAATAATTGATGAATCTAATTTTGTGGTACTCAAAGAAAATGAAGAATGGCAATGGACTGATGAAAATGGTGGTTTACAAACTGCAAACACAGGACTCCCTTGTGATTACATCAAGCATCCAACTGATGATAAATTTGGTGGTGTGACCTTCGTCCCTTATAAAATTGGAGATCACTCAAGTGCAAGTACAAAGACTTATAAGACTTTAGAGGATATTGATATATCAGTTTGTCTAGATAATAGGAATCCTGGAAGTAACAAATGGCAATTTAATTTGGATAATATAAAAATACCGATTATTAAAGTAGTATGTACAGATAAATATATTGAGGATGGTTATACAGATTTGGTTGATGGAACAAACGGAGAAGAATTAAGTAGACTAATAAAGAGTTGTAGTGATTTAGGTGATTTGGTCCTTTATATAGATGAGTACTTAAAAATTGGGCCTTATAGAAACCAAATAGCAGATGAACCAAAGTTTGTTTTATATCCTCATAAAATAATTTTTAGTTCTGCATTATTACACCATGAAAATTTACATGAACATCAGCATATAGAAAATATGAAACGAAATTTTAATGGTGAAGATGGATTACAAAAAATAAGAAACGAAAATTTTTTGTTAGATACTTCTTTATTTCCGTGTCCTGAAGATGCAATTAATTCAAAAAAAACAGAGATAAAAGATTTGTTAAAGGAAACTTTGAGGAATGGAGCTGATCTTGATGCTTACTATGGTTTAGGAGAAAAGGGTGTTAGAAATGTGGAGTTAGCTGCTGATAGATATACCGAGGCAAAATATGAAGAAATTAAGCAAAACATAATGACTTGGGCTAAAGGGCAACCTTGGTGGGATCCAAATGACATTTTCTGTGCAGAAGTTCTTTAAATATAAGTTTGAGAAAAAGGAGAATTAGAATGCAATTAATTATCCGTTTATTGTTGTTATCACTTTTTATTTCTAATAGCCATAATGGACAAGAAATTTGGAACTATCATCCAAACCTTAATACTGATTTATTGATAAAAGATTCAAGAAGTGACGATTTACAATCTTTAAGAGATATAATCTTAAATGATAGTATAGGGGATTCTTATTTTCAGTATACAGTTACTGTAGAATACCTTTATTTCAATCATTTGGATTCAGAAGCACAATTTTTAATAAATAATTTAAATACTGTTATTGATACATCACTTAGTTCTATTCAATTAGAAAAGCAATGGTTAAAGTTTTATACCGATAAGTTTTTTCTTGGATTATTAGGAGATCAGAACGCAATTGTTGGAATGGATTCAGTTGCCAAATATTCAACAAATAAACTAGCAAAATCTAAAGCTATTCGTAATCTTGGTGAAATAGGGCGTTTTGATTATTATGATTATGTTAAAGATAGTTATTTAAATAATAAAAATAATATCAGTCTGAATGATTTAGTTTTGTATGCGATGAATGAAAATCACAAAATTGAAGTATTAAATATTATTAATAATGAGTTGCAGAATTTAAATGGTACCGATTATATTTCTGTACTAAGGCTTATTGATTATGTTTTTCTGATTGATGAAGATCAAGCACTTAATTTGTTAGAAGGATTCTTTTATAATACTGAAGGGAAAATTCGTAAATACTATTTTACAGAATTATATTTAAGAGATAAGGATGGACAAGTAAAGCGAGCAATGGATGTCATACCACTTGAAACTGATCCATATTGGCAAGGAGAATACATTCAGAATCCGAGACATATACAAATTGCAAAAAGATCAACTCATTATCTTGAGCCTACTTTCATAAATTTCTTACTAAATGTAACTTTAATGAATAATGATGTTAATTCAAGAAGATTATCATATTTACGTGCTTATAAACCATTCAAACCTGACAGTACAATATCTGAACAAGAAATGATTGACAGCTTAAAATCATTCAAAGATCAAAGCAACGATTTTGGCTGGATACCAGACGGTGAAACTCATAATGAATTAACAAATAGAATTGATGCAATTCAGTCAGATATTTATTCACAATCTTGGAGCAGTGCTTTAAGTGAAATAGAAAGTTATTTACCTTTTGTTGAGAACGCTTTACAGCAAAATTTCATTACTGAAGATGCGTACAAATTCTTATTTCATTACGGAGATTATATCAGAGAAAGGCTTGTTGCACTTGCCCCGCAAACATTTCCGTATCTAGTTGTAAAACTAACAGACAGCAGTGGAAATTTTTTAACCGGAGGAAACCTTAAATATTATGAAGGCGGCTGGAAAGATGCGGTTGATAATGGCGACGGTACTTTCAAGGTAGAAACGGACCGCTCAACTGTAAGTTTGAGAATGACGTACTCTTATGGTTCAAAGGATGTTTCGAATGTTACTGCGCAAAATAATACGTTCACCTTCCAAACAGTAAATACAACAGCTGAACTTAGGGACAGCGAAGGTAATTTAATTACTGACGCAGCTACAGTAAAATATTACTCGGGAGGCTGGAGAGATTTTGGTACAACAGAAAATGGAGTAGCAACAAAAGAATTGCTGCCTAATAATTACAGTTTCCGAGTGACTTATGCCTTTGCGAGTAAAGATAAGAAACAAGATTTAAACAGCAATCCGACAGTAATATTCAACACAGTAAAAGCTCAAGTAGAACTAAGAGACAGCGAAGGTAATTTAATTACTGACGCAGCAACAGTAAAATATTATTCAGGTGGATGGAGAGATTTCGGTACAACAGAAAATGGAATTACAACAAAAGAGTTGCTGCCG
>JANQIV010000014.1 GCA_028282005.1 Melioribacteraceae bacterium
GCATATCCAAATATGCGCCAAACGTATCCATATCATCAGATAACATCTGTTTAAGGTCAAATTTCTTTGTATTTCCATTATATTTATAAGTATATATTCTTTCCTTTAGTGTCCCAACTATCAGTTCTCCTTGATAAGCCGCAAGAGAATAACCGAATCTTAAATCCTCTGTTCCGAAAGGCGGTAATATTTTTTGTTCAAATTTCCAGTTTGTTCCGCTTTTGCGGTAGTAATATACAGCTCCGGATCTTGTGCCTTTTTCACTGTCTTGAACTGCCCCAACAAACGCGTGGTTATCATAAATAGCACATGCCCAACCAAAACCAGTTGTTTCTGAATTTGTTGCGCTAAATTCTTCATTCCATGTTTGGCTACCGTTTCTATCATATTGGTAAATTTCTGCAGTACCTGTACCACAAACGATTACCTGTTCATTATATACACCAACACTTCTTCCGAAACGGCCACCAGATGAACTTGTTTTTATATCTTGAACATATTCAAGCGGAGGGTAACCGGTAAAGTTTATTGTTTGATCAGTTGTTAAATTCGAAATATTTACCGGGTAAGCTAATGCATTATTTTTTACTTCAAATGTATAAGGTTCTTTAATAACATTTATTGAGCCACTCCAGCCAATAGGTAGATCTTTAACATAATCGCCATAATAATTTGTTGTTGTTGAAGACTCACCTGAAAAATTTACTGTAGCACTAAATATTTCAAAACCACCATCAGATTTTACATTACCAGATATTCTTTTATATAAACCGGTGATCTCAACAAAGTGAGGATCTATTTTATGATTATTCCCCAATTCATCTGTTCCCCATGCTTTGATTACTCCAACAATATTTCCGGTTTCATTAAAATACCATTCATGGCCAATTGGCATATTACTAAAGGTTAGAATTCCATTTTCATCTCTCGAGGCAACTTCAATTTCTTCCCAAGCAGAATTATATGCGTAAAGTACCAAATTCTTATTTTCATTAGGCATTTCTGTACCATCGCCATCATCTACCAAAGTAGGTCCTAAGTTATATTCTCCATTTGGTTCCAGTATTTCAGGTAAGCTATTTAAAACTAAGTAGTCAGCTTGTTCGTCCGGACGTTTAATATGATAATAGACTCTAAAGTGAAAAGGTTTTTGTGTATCCTGTTCTAAACGTTTGTTAGGATCATAATTATCATTACTTACAATTGCAAAATCAATATTATTATTTGATGAGTTTCTAACAAGGTTGGTAATTTTGTTTCTTAGGTCTTCACTAGAAATTGGATTAAAATCATTTTTTGCGTTTAACTCTCCATAATTATCACCAAAAAATCTATCATATAATAGTCCTCCAAACATATTATATTGATTTAATTTATATTTCTGGTCAATATTATTTTCGAAACCCAAATAGAGATCAATACCATCAATTATAGCATTCGAAGGTATTACATTAAATTGTCTAAAACCAACAAGTGTCATTCTTGTTCTTTCTCCATTAGCTCTGGTAGCGCCAATATCGACATGTTTTTTAATCTCCCCCAAGGGTTCTTTACTTTGCGTAAATTCATATGAATTTTTATACCAAGGAGCAATATCTTCATAATATATAGGATTTGCAGCTTGTCTTACTTGGATAATTTGGGATGGTAACATATCTGACAAAAGAATAATATTTGCATAACGAGGTAAGTGCGCCTCATTTTCTTGAACATTCGATAGTCTTATCTTTCCTGAGTTTTGAACTCGACCATCTATCATAGTTGTACCTTCTATACTTATGTTAAACCAGTCACAGTCTGTACAATTTGGATCAAGTTGGGCTTCCCAAATAACATCACCAATCCCTTTTTGATCTACAGTAATTAAATGGTCTTCTCCTGCATAATCAATTTCTCCGTTTTGAGTAAACTCAAAAAATGGACCACTTTGGGCTTGATAAATTCTTATATGTTGTACTATATTTTCAAAAAAAACATCTGGATGTTTTGCTTGTATATCTAACGTGATTAGTTGTTCACCGATTAAATTTTCATTAATATACACTATTAAGCTATTTGGGTTTTGTACTAAACTTTCAATTTGATCTGGATTTCCAGTTATGTAAGGTTCCCATTCATCATTTTGATTGTTAAATATCTCAACACTTATTTCTAATTGTTGTTGAGCTGGAGATATGTAGAATTCAGTCGGTGAAACAGACAAATAGGGTGTCCCTGCTTCAACAATTTCTATTGTTTTTGAATAAGAATTAACTTGTTGAGTTAAGCTTACATTTGCTAAACCATTACTTAAGCTACTAATTTGTAGGGGTGATTGACCATCTGGGCTAGTTAGTGTTATAGTATATGTAGCTACTTCATGAAATTTAATTTCAGGTTCAACTGAATTTTCATTTGTGCCATTTATAAACTCATAGTTACCTCCACTAATGCTCCACAAGAAATTAGTATAACCTACCGAATAATTTTTGAGTTTTGTTTCATGTCCAGGTTCTGCAATAACTATTTCTGGCGAAAATCTTAAGTATGTCAGATAACCTGAGCCTGTGAAAGTATATTGACCATTTTCAGTATTAGGTGCAACACCATTAAAATCCAATCTATGTCCATTATCAAGTGGATCTGAACTCCAACTTCTTATAAAATCACTATTCACATTAACCGTAACTTCAAAAAATCCGGTACCATTCCAGTCATATTCAAGCCTGTTAGATTTGTTTTCGGCGTCTACATTTGCCCATCTTACATTAGAGATAGTTACATTTCCAGTGGTTGTAAAAGTCAATGCTTGCTCTGCATTTATTGCATTACAATAAGTATCAATTTCAAAGTATCCCACTCCATTTCCACCAACATTGTCATTTTCTTTTGGATAATAATCTTTTTTTGTAGGAGCTAAAGTGAATTTAATATTTTTGTGATTCATCATCTCCCAGTCGTCGGCGTGATTAAAATTATTGAAAGCAGAAGTAATTTCTCTATATTCATTCCCATAAGAGCCATTTAATCTTTGAAACAAATTATTAAAATTATTGGTCCTGTCATCAGCTGAGCATAAATCGGGATAACCTAATCCAATAGCTCCTCCACATGATTCAAGTAATGATTCATTAGCAATAATTCCACTAGATGCTCCTCCGCAACTATTTAGTAAAACAAGTGCATTGGATTTGTCAAGTTCTTCTTTCCAGTGATATCTAGCATAATCATTATATGCAATAACTTTCCATGGATTGAATATATTTGTTCCATCATCCCATTGTTGACCATGGACTTCGTCTGGAGCTAAATCAAAAGTTCCATTAATCCAATCTATGGCATGCTGTTGTTGAGGTAAATATACTACCTTGATATTCCCTTCCATACCATGTGAATGTACTGAAAGTATATCAGCATTTTTGCAATTTTCTAAATTCTCCACTGTACATCCGCCAGGATCAGGAGTATCATAATCATCTCTAGAAGCATCAAACCAAATATTCGTCAATACATCATAATCCATATCTTTTATGTTATTTGTGATAGATTCGATTTCTAATTGATACCAAGCTTCACGCTCGTATGCATTAACATAGTATATTGAAAGGTTTTTTCCGTTGGGAGAGTAGGCAATATCAACATTGTTTAATTCTTCACTTTTTAATAAAGTATTTATCATTTCCCTTTTTTTTATAGGATTTTTTTTCGTTTCATTATGAATACTTTCAATTTTTTCATTTAATTTTTGGGTTGGTTTTAAATTATCCAAAAGTTTTTTTAATGATTTTTCATCTAAAAAAATATTGTGATTTTGTAGCTCTTCTTTTTTCTTTTGAAACGAATAATCATTATTATTTAAAGTTTTCAACAAAGTTTTCAAGAATTGCGATGTTTTTTGCGATGTCAAAGTAATTTGGTGACCATGACCAAAAAAGAAATAACTATCCCCTTTTTTTAATCTTTTAGTGAGATTAGCTTTTACTTTTTGAAGATTTGATATTATTTTTTGTTTAGTCGGAGGTGCTTCCAAGTTTATATCATTTTCTACACTAACATTTTTTTTATTGCCATAATAATCTTCTAATTCAATAGTGAACTTATTATTTAAAGTCCTCAAACTTTTTATAAAAGGGAGTGCTCGATAATATTCCTTTATTTTTTCCAGTGCTTCGTCAACAGGATAATGCATATAAAGATAGATTATTTTTTGAGTATGATGTAAATTCCCATTTTTGTCTACATTGTATTTGAAACCCTCTAACCCCATTTCTCGAGTTAGATTTTTTGGCAAACCTGGGTCTTCGAAAACTCTGTTGTCTTTAATAGGCCACTTTATTGGTTGAGTAATACGAATTCCATTTACATGAATAGCCAAATCATCTCTTACTTCAATATTATAAGGTCCATCAATATACCTCCCGTCAATAAATATAAAACCATTATCTACTGCTTGTTGTGCAATAGATGTAGATAACAGAATTATTATGAAGGATATTAGCAGTAATATTTTTTTAGCCATAACTCTCTCCTTTAATTTGCAATTACATAAATATAAATGAATGTTTTTATCTTATTATTGAGGCAAATCGTCTTTTTCCAAAGCAAACTTTTAACTATCTCATTGAATTAAAAGCTATAAAACTATAACGTTACTTCTTTACACGAAAATGTTTCAAAAAGGTTGCATCTCAATTGTAATTTCAATTAAAAATAGAAACTATTTGAAAGTAATCGTTAGTAGATTATATAATTTTCTCATTGAATCATCCACAACATAAACAAATAAAGATTTCTGCGCATCAGTACTTATAATGAATTATAAATAAATAATAATTTCTTAATATCTCTTATTCTATAATGATTGATATCGAAAATGGGAAGAAATTGGATGGATTTTTAGAATTTATTGAAAAAAAAGGCGACACTGATTGCCGCCTTTCTTGATACTTTATACTTGCTACTTTCTACTGCATTTAAGCAATATATTTTCCACGTTTTGTGTAGTGTGTATGTAACAATTCATGTGACTTATGACCGCATGGACCTTCAGTCAAAAATTCTTTATATAATTGAACCACGTGAGGATTTTCATGTGATTTTCTTAATTCAAGAGATTCGTCTTCTGCATAAATTGCTTCTGCACGTTTTTTACGGATTTCCGGTGAAGTTGGAATAGGTTGACCGCCACCGCCCAAACAACCGCCTGGACAAGCCATGAATTCGATAAAGTGGCATTTGCTTAATTCGCCGCCTGCTTTTATGTCTTCCATAACTTTTTTAGCGTTTGCTGTTCCGTGAGCAACAGCTACTTTCAATGTAGCACCTTTTAACCAATCCCAGTTAGGAACTAAGTGTTTGATTAATTCGGGAACAGGACCAACTTGATCGCCAATTGGAATTTCCATGATTTTAATACCGTCAAAACCACGTACAGGCATTACATTTGCTCTTTCAAATACGTCTTCAGCTTTAACACCGGTTACGAATTCAACAACTGATCTTATCGCAGCTTCCATTACACCACCTGTCGCACCGAATATAAGTCCAGCACCAGATGCATCTCCAAATGGATTATCAAAGTGTGATTTAGGCATTTCAGGTAAGTTAATACCAGCTTCTTTGATCATTTTCGCTAATTCGCGAGTTGTTAAACCGTAATCGACATCCTTAAATCCTGAGTCATTCATTTCAGGTCTGTTACATTCGTATTTTTTAGCCGCACATGGCATTGTAGCAACAGTAACGATATCTTTCGGATCAACACCGATTTTTTCAGCATAGAATGTTTTTAATAAAGCACCGAACATTTGCTGAGGTGATTTTGCTGTACTTAAATTGTCAATATATTCAGGATAGAAGTGTTCTAAGTATTTTACCCAACCTGGTGAACAAGATGTAAATTGAGGTAACGCAACATCTTCTTTCTTTTCAACCAATGCCTGGAATAATCTGATAATTAACTCAGTACCTTCTTCAATAATAGTTAAGTCAGCTGTAAAGTTTGTATCAAAAACTGCGTCAAAACCGATTCTTCTGATTGCTGTGTTCAATTCTTGGGTCATTGAATGGCCTGCAGGCAATCCGAATTCTTCGCCGATAGCAGCACGAGGAGAAGGAGCAGTCTGCATAACAACATGTTTTGTTGGGTCTTCAATTGCTTCCCAAATTGGATCAGAAACAGCTTTTTCGTGTAATGCGCCTGTGGGGCATCTGTTGATGCACTGGCCACAATTGATGCAAATTACATCAGCCAAATCTTTATCTAAAAATGTAGCAATTTTAGTTTCATCGCCTCTGTTTGAAGCTTCTAAAACGCCAACTTCTTGCAAATCGATACAAGTTCTAACGCATCTTTTACAAAGAACGCATTTATCCATATCACGAACTACTGAATATGATGAGTCATCAACTTCGTGCTGTGATTCTTTAACATGACCGAAATTATAATGATCAACATTATACTCATTCGCTAATGATTGTAATTCACAATTATTATTTCTAACACATGCATAGCATTCGCCGTAGTGTTCACTTAACATTAAGTCAATTACATGTCTTCTTGCTTTACGAACCATTGTAGTAGAAGTTTTGATTTTAATCGGAGCAGTAATCGGGAATGCACATGCTGCTTGCAATGTTCTCATTCCTTCAACTTCAACAACACAAATTCTACAAACACCGGCAACACAAAGATCGTCATGGTGGCATAATGTAGGAACATGAATACCTTCGTTGCGGCATGCTTCCAAAATAGTTGTACCCATTGGTACTACGACTTTCTTTTCATTTATTTCAATAGAAATACTTCCGCCGATGTGCTCCGGATGCTCCGGTTTTGGAACCACGTGCGGTTGTTGGCTTTTAGGAGCTCTTGTGTCTTTATTTTCCATTTCTTCCTCCGTTAGCATAATTCAAGATCTCATCTTTAAAGTTTTCTAAGATTGTTAGGAAAGAGTTTGGTGATGATTGTCCTAAACCACACTTAGAAGATACTTGCATTGATTTGCCTAAGTCTTTTAATTTATTGATATAGCCAAAGGTAAATTCACCTTTTTCTATCATCTCTACACCTTCAAGTAATTTAGTGTTACCAACACGGCAAGGAATACATTGGCCGCATGATTCTTCAACAAAAAATTCCATGAAGTTTTTAAGCACTTTAAGCATATCTCTTGATTCGTCAAAGATGATTACTGAACCTCCGGTTCCAACATCTTCATAACCTAAGGTTCTGTCAAATTGAGCTTTGTTCAAGCATACACCGGATGCTCCGCCAACCTGAACAGCTTTTGTGTTTTTTGCTCCCACTTTTTCAAGTAGTTCGCTGATTGTTGTTCCCCAAGGTAATTCATAAACACCAGGTTTTTCACAATCGCCTGAAACAGAAAGCAATTTTGATCCTGTTGACTTATCAGTTCCGTGAGTTTTGTACCATTCGCCGCCTTTTTCAACTATTCTAGTTACAGCAGCCAATGTTTCAACATTGTTAACAACAGTAGGTTTTTTGTTGAAGCCGGTTGTTACAGGAAATGGAGGACGGTTTCTAGCTTCACCCCTGTGGCCTTCTAAAGATTCAATTAATGCAGTTTCTTCACCGCAAACATAAGCACCATGTCCCAAGTGAATTCTGATATCATAATTGAAGCCTTCTTTGCCGCAGATATTTTCGCCTAAAAGGTTGTCTTTTCTTAATTCTTCTAAATAAGCTTCAAGTGAAGGAAGCATATATTCGTATTCACCGCGAAGATATA
The DNA here is from genome assembly GCA_028282005.1 of Melioribacteraceae bacterium. Classification (GTDB taxonomy): domain Bacteria; phylum Bacteroidota; class Ignavibacteria; order Ignavibacteriales; family Melioribacteraceae; genus JANQIV01. Next base: position 7,731 of record JANQIV010000014.1, read on the forward strand.
AGATACCTTCTTTAGCGCCGATTACGTAACCGGCTATGATCATTCCGTCAAATACTAAGTCAGGATATTCCCACAAAAGTACTCTATCTTTGAATGTACCCGGTTCGCCTTCGTCGGCATTACAAACAACATATTTTTCTTCACTTTTAGCTGCTGCAGTCAGCATCCATTTTGTAGAAGTTGGGAAACCTGCTCCCCCTCTACCTTTCAATTTACTGTCTTTGATTTCGAATAGAACGTCTTGGCGTTCCATTGATAAAGCTTTTTTAACAGATTCACCGCGAGTATAATCTGTAAATAGTACTTCACCTTGTCTGGTTTCTCTTAAGTTTTCTACCATTATTTCACCTCATTCAATATTTCAACGGCTTTTTCAGGTGTTAATTTCATGTATACACGTTCATTCACTGCCATTGCCGGGCCTTGATCACACAAACCCATGCAATTTGTGTATTCAACTGTGAATTTTCTGTCGCGTGTAGTTTCGCCAATTTTTACACCTAGTTCTCTTTCAACTGCATTTACAACTGCTTGCTTATTTTTCATATCGCAAGAAATTGTCTGGCATATTCTCACAAGATTTCTGCCTTTTGGTTCAGTGTTCAAGAATGTGTAAAATGAAATAACGCTGTAGACTTCTACAGGATGGATTTCTAATAATCTGGCAACTTCCTGTTGAGCGAAATCCGGAATAGATCTGTGTTTCTTTTGAATTTCGTGAAGAATTTCTAAAAGTGCTGATCTGTCTTTTCCGTATTTTTCAACCAATTGTTCGATTTCTTCGGTCAATGCATTTTTTTCAGCTACTAACATAACTAGCTCCCCACTTTTTGTAACAGGTTATCAACTTTTGAAACTAATTCGTCAGGTGAAATTGGTTTTTCAACAAAATCGTCTACCGGAACCATGTCACCTTGTCCATATTCAAAGCCGATTGTTTTGGATACGGATGTGTACATAAGAATTGGAGTTGTAATGTTTTCTTTTCTTAGTTTTTGTGCTAAAAAGAAACCGTCGTCTGGTTCATCCATCATCACGTCTAAGATAATCAATTCAGGCTTTTGCTCAATAACTATTTTGTAACCATCATCAGGGTTCGAAGCTGGGAGCACAGTGTGTCCTTTTGATTTTAAAACTAATGAACTGGCTTCAATGATGTCGGGATCATCATCGATGATTGCGATAAGAGCCATAATTCTCTCCTGTTTTTTGTTTACTTTACTTTGTTTTTATTGGTAAATAAATCGTAAATGTCGTGCCTTTCTCGTATTCACTTTCCACTTCGATCTTGCCATGGTAAGAATCAACTATCCTTTTAACGATAGTCAGACCGAGTCCAGTGCCGCTAACATTCCGTGTGTATTTATTCTTTATTCTGAAAAATTCACTGAATAAACGCTCTTTATCTTCTTTCTTCATTCCTATTCCTGTATCTTCTATTTTGATGCATAAATAGTTTTTTGAAGAAGATATTTCGATAAAGATTTTACCGTTTTCTTTATTGTATTTTATAGCATTGCTTAAAATATTCGTAAATAATCGAGTAACCTCGTTTTGATCAGCATTAAGTTTTGGTAGATTCTCTTCATATTTCTGCTCGAAGACAATTCCACGTTCTTTTGCCAATTGTTCCAAAAACATTAATGTGGATTCGAAGACTTCTCTTACATCCAATTCTTCGATTTCACGCTGTTTTGTTTTGATTTCCATTCTTGAAATGTCAAGAAGGTCGTTTACTAAATCAATAAGTCCTTTTAACCTGGATGATGAGCGGGACATATAATCATGCTGTTGATCATCTGTCAATGGGATTTTTTTATCCAATAATAAGTCAATGAATCCCATTACAGCTACAACTGGGGTTTTCAGCTCATGAGCAACCATTGAGACAAATTGATTTTTTATGAGTTCAATACGTTTGAACTCGGTTATATTATTTACGACGATTACAACGCCGGCAAATTTTCCATCTGAGTGGTAAACAGGAGATGAAACCGTTTCAACGAAAAGTTCGTTGTTTGGTTTTAATTCGATTTGTTCTGAGGTTGATTTCGGAAGACCGTCCTCAGCTCTCAGAAATTCTTTGATTTGATTTGAGATTTTTGCCGGTATTTTATCCAGCAAATACTCACCTAGCTCTATATCTTCGATTTCTAATAATTTTAGGGCAACATTGTTGTAATAAACCATCTCACCCACCTTGTTAACTACAAGTACACCGTCATTGATTGATTCAATTACAGTGTTGAGCCTGCTTTTTTCATCTGCTATAGCTAATAGGTTTTCTTCCCTTTCCCGCTTAAGCCTCTCAGCTTCGATTAGAAGTTTTCTCTGCTTCAAACCTTGCTGGACGTTGTGTAATAACTCCTCAGGAGTAAAAGGCTTGGGGATATAGCTATAAGCACCAATTCGTGTAGCTTCAATTGCTGTATCGTAGCTCGCAAAAGCTGTAGCAATGAAGCACACAGTATTGGGTTTGTCCTTCTTAATAGTCTGAAGGACTTCCAGTCCGTCAATATCGGGCATCTTTAGATCTATTATTGCCAGATCAAATTCCTTTTGAGTTCCGAGACTAATACCATCAGTGCCGTTTTCTGCGGATTCTACGTAAAATCCTTCACTTTCCAACAGTCTTTGAGTACCTATTCTCAACCCTTTTTCGTCGTCGACGATCAATATTTTTGCTGTATTATCCACAAATAAGATTTTCGAATCCAAAATTACTTATTAAAAAAGAAACAGCAAAAGGAAAACTTTATACTTGTAAATAATTTTCCAATTTTGACAATAATTCTTCAACTACAACTGGTTTATTCAAGATTCCGTCAGCTTTAATCCAGTTCTTTTCTTCGTCTGTGTTAGCGTTGAATTTGAATCCAGTTTCATAAGTTGCTGATGTTAATATAAATACAGGAGTAGTTTTGCCTTCTTCTGTGCCTTTAATTCTGTGGCAAAGTACGAAACCCGAATCATGGTGCTCCATAATTAAGTCAACTACACACGCATCTGGTTTTTCAGTTTTAAATGTTTCAAAACCTTCTTTTGCTGATTCAGCAGTAACAACTTCAAATCCTTTGGATTCCATGATTAATTTGTTTTGCTCTAATAAATCAACATCATCATCAACTAATAAGACTTTTTTTATTTTTTCTGTTAAAGACATTATAAGCTCCTTTAATTCACAATAGGTTGTTGGTAATTAAGATTAACAGGTAATTTAACGGAAAAAGTTGTTCCTGATCCTTCTTTGCTTCTCACTTTTATTTCGCCTTTGTGCATCTTCACTATGCCATATGTGATCGCTAATCCTAGCCCGGTTCCTTTTCCCATTTTTTTGGTAGTAAAAAACGGAGTAAACAATTTTTTGATATTTTCTTCCGGAATTCCGCTTCCAGAATCTTCAACATCAATAAGAATATGTTTATCGTCCACTAAGTTTATATCAATAAAAACTTTTTTCTTTTCTGATTCTTCAACTGCTTCACAAGCATTATTTACTAAATTCAATAACACCTGTTTTAATTGATCCCTATCCCCTTTAATGATTTTGGAGAAAGTATTATCAATTACTTCTACTTTTACATCTGAAAATTCGGATCTCAACTTAACATTTTTCACAACTTCTTTTGCGACTTTCAACACACTAACTTCTGAAATTTGTAATTTACCTTGTCTTGCAAAATTTAGAAGATTCCCAACAATATTTTTACATCTGTTAGCTTCTTCCATAATCAATTGCAAATCTTCAACAGATTGAACTTCTTCCTGCTTTTTCTCAACATCTTTTTTCAACATAGAAGCATAAAGCATTATTGTACCCAAAGGATTGTTGATCTCATGCGCAACTCCTGCTGCCAATTGTCCAATTGACGCCAATTTTTCTGCGCTGTGAAGCTGCTCTTGGGTTTCCTTTAAATCTGTGTACGCTTTTTCAATTTTGTTGATTAAATATGGAAGACACATATCTTCTTCTGCTAATTCTTTTGCGATTGCAACTGCATATTCTCTGCAAGTAGGATAACCACAAGCACCACAATTCAATTCATCTTCTTTTGTGAATTTGTTGGTTCTTGCTAAAATTTCAGCAATTTTTTCTTCTGACGGCATAGGTCTCCGTTGTGGATCTTCTTTAAAGTTTCTTGTTAATTTGATATCTCTGCTGTTATTTACGTCGCTTTTCCAAACATGTTTATCAAACTTGTAAATACTCGAATCTATAAACTCAATCACTTTTTCACGTTTAGAATAATAATTCAAATCCGAATCTATAGCAGGACCGTTAATACAGCCCTCGCAAAATAGAATATCAATAAATTTCGATTTTATTTTATTTTCAGATATATCTTTAATTATTTCTTGAACTTTTTTACTGCCGTCAACAACAATTACATTTTTCTCTAACACATCTCCCGAAATATCGGCTGTTTTCAATAATCCACCGGTAAGTGGAAATGATTTGCCTAAATTCGCATGAGGGGGATCGAAATCTGAATTTTCTAATTCATCTAAAACAATATTATGTCCGTCAAGTACTTCCTTTAATTCTACAAATGTTAACACTGCATCAATCGCGTCTTCAACTTCGGGTTCAGAATGTTCAAATTTTTTAGCTACACAAGGCCCTATAAAAACAACTTTGCTATCTTTGCCAAGATTCTCTTTAAGATATCTTCCCATCGCAACCATTGGTGAAACAACTTCAGCAAGGTTTGGCACCAATTCAGGATAAAACTTCTCTATGTAATTATAAATGGCCGGGCATGGGGAGCTAATTATATTCTTTTCGTTTCTATCCTCAAAAATTCTAGCATATTCATTGCTCACCAAATCAGCGCCAAACGCAGTTTCAGAAACATGTGTAAAACCGATTTTCTTCAACCCCGTCACCAGTTTATTATAATTTTCCGGGAATGAAGCAGCAAAAGCAGGAGCAACTATTGCTACTGCTTTGCCTGTCGGAATTATTTCATTTATAACTTTTCCAGTATCGCTACTGATTTCTTTTGCTCTTTGTGAACATACTTTCACACAATGACCGCAGCTAATGCATCTGTCATTTAATACGACAGCCTGCCCTTCCAGTACTCTAATTGCCGCTGCCGGACATTCCCGGATGCATGAATAGCATCTTTGACATCTTTGCCCTATTGTGCTAACTATGCTCATGAGAACACTTTTATTTCTTTCTTAATATTGCTTTTCTGTCTACATAACTTGTATGTAGTAGTTCATGTGATTTATGACTGTTTGGTTTTTCAAAGAATTCGTCATAAATTTTTTGTACAGCTTCGTTTTCGTGTGATCTTCTGTTTTTAGCATTTTTATCTATATCATAAAGCACTGATACACGTTTTCTAACTTTTTCAGGTTTTTGGTGAATTGGCTGACCACCACCGTTGATACAGCCACCCGGACAAGCCATAACTTCTATGAAGTGATATTTACTTGTTCCTGCTTCAATTTCATCTAAAACTTGGTCAACATTACCAATACCATTTACAACCGCTACATTTACATCTAAATCATTTACTTTAATTGAAGCTTCTTTTACGCCGCTAAAGCCTCTTATATCATCTAATTCCATTGAAACTAATTCTTCGCCAGTCATAACTTTATAAGCAGTTCTTAAAGCAGCTTCCATTACACCACCAGATGTACCAAAAATTGCAGCAGCACCAGTTGATTCACCTAAAGGATTATCAAATTCGTCTTCTGGAAGATCATTAAAATCGATACCAGCCATTTTGAACATTCTCACTAATTCGCGAGTTGTTAAAACTGCATCAACATCTGCCATTTTTTCTTGTGATAATTCTGGCCTGTCTGATTCAAATTTCTTAACTGTACAAGGCATTATTGAAACAACAAAGATATCTTTCGGATCTAATCCCATTTTCTTAGCATAATATGACTTAAGTATTGCACCTTCCATTTCGTGAGGTGATTTACATGATGAAACGTGTTTCAATAATTGAGGTCTATTTTGCTCAATATATTTTACCCAACCCGGGCAGCAGCTTGTGAACATTGGAAGCGTACCTTTGTTTGATACTCTATCTATCAATTCAGTACCTTCTTCCATAATTGTTAAGTCAGCTGCAAAGTTTGTATCAAATACTTTTTTGAAACCTAATCTTCTTAAGCCGGTTACCATTTGACCTGTTACATTAGTACCTAAAGGCATATTGTATTCTTCACCTAAAGAAGCTCTTACAGCAGGAGCAACCTGGACGACAACAAATTTTCTTTTATCGTTTATGGCATCAAAAACCATTTTTGAATTCGATTTTTCTCTTAAAGCAGCAGTTGGACAAACTAAAATACACTGGCCGCAAAGGATACAATCAGAAATGTTCAATCCTTTGTTAAAAGGAGTTGTTACGTTTGATTGGAAACCGCGGTTTGTGAAATCAATAGCGCCAACTTTTTGTACTTCGTTACAAGTTCTTGTACATCTTCCGCATAAAATACATTTTGCTGGATCTCTTTCCATTGATGCAGAAGAAATATCAATTGCGTGATCTTTTTTATCTCCAACGTATCTGTGCTCTCTTAAACCATAAACTTCACTTAAATCTTGTAATTCACAGTTTTTATTTCTAACACATATCAAACAATCTTGTGGGTGATTTTCAACTAAAAGTTCAACAATAGTTTTTCTTGCTTGACGAACTTTTGGTGAATTTGTATCTATTTTCATTCCTTCTGTAACAGGATATGCACATGCAGGAGTTAAACCTCTCATTCCGTCAACTTCAACAACACACATTCTGCACGCACCAGTTGGGAACAGATCTTTCATGTGGCAAAGTGTTGGTATTGAAATTCCAACTGACTTAGCCGCATCAAGAATCGTCATATCTTCTTCAGCTTTAACTTTTACGTTATTTATTGTTAATTCAACCATTTTTTCTCCAGTTTTCAATTTCAATATTAGTTAACAGAAATCGCTTCAAATCTACATGTTTCAACACACATTCCACATTTAATACATTTTGATTCAACAATTGTATGGGGATGTTTCTTTTCACCAACTATCGCATCAACTGAACATTTTCTAGCACACAATCCGCAACCGTTACATGCGTCTGATTTGATTTTGAATGTTAACAAGTCTTTACAAACACCTGCAGGACATACTCTGTCAAATACGTGAGTTTCAAATTCTTCTTTGAAATACTTTAAAGCTGATAGAATTGGATTTGGAGCAGATTGTCCCAATCCGCAAAGTGATGTATCTTTAATAACACTAGCTAAGCGTTCTAAGTGAATGATACCTTTGAATCTTATCAAATCATCAGTGCCGTTTCCACTTTTGTAGCTATTTGTGATTCTTTCAACTATTTCAAGCATTCTTTTTGTACCTTCACGACAAGGAACACATTTACCGCAAGATTCTTCTTGAATGAATGTTAAGAAATATCTTGAAACGTCAACCATACATGTATCTTCATCCATCACAACGAAACCGCCTGATCCCATCATCGCACCGACTTGTTTCAGTGAGTCGTAATCAATTATTGTGTCCATTAATTGTTCTGGCAAACATGCGCCTGAAGGACCACCTATTTGAACAGCTTTGAATTTTTTACCATCCGGAACACCGCCGCCAACGTTAAAAACGATATCGCCAAGTGTAATTCCCATCGGAACTTCAACTAATCCGGTATTTGCAATTTTACCGCTTAAAGCAAAAACTTTTGTGCCTTTACTTTTTTCTGTACCGATTTCCGAATACCACTTTGAACCTTTATTCAATACTGCAGGAACGTTTGCAAAAGTTTCAACATTGTTTACAACTGTTGGTTTTTCCCAAAGGCCTGAAACAGCAGGATACGGAGGGCGAGGTTTCGGCATTCCTCTTTTACCTTCTATTGATGCGATAAGCGCAGTTTCTTCACCGCAGACAAACGCGCCGGCGCCTTTTTTAATTTTTAATTCAAATTCGAATCCGCTGCCTAAAATATTCTTTCCTAGTAACCCATACTCTTTACATTTATCAATTGTCTTTTGCAATCTTTCTATTGCTAATGGATATTCAGCGCGGCAATAAACGTAACCAAATGTTGCTCCAATTGCGTATCCACCGATTACCATACCTTCAACTAATTTGTAAGGATCACTTTCTAAAATTGAACGATCCATAAATGCGCCTGGGTCACCTTCATCAGCGTTACAAATCAAATATTTTTGATCAGCATCTTGCTTGTGAGCGAATCTCCATTTCAATCCTGTTGGGAACCCGCCACCGCCGCGGCCTCTTAATCCTGACTCTAAAACTTCTTCAACAACTTCTTCAGGATTCATTAATCTTAAAGCTCTGTCTAAGCCTTTAAAGCCGCCAGCTGCGATATATTCATCAATTGATTCAGGATCAATAACACCGCAATTTTCCAAAACATTTCTTTGCTGAATTTTGAAAAATGGAGTTTCATTTACATTTAATAATTTTCCTTTTGATTCACCGTAAGTAGCAAAAACTTTCTTTTCGTATATGGCTTTATCAACTAACGCTGTTTTTAATAATGCAGGAACATCTTTTGGTTCGATGTTACCGTAAATTATCCTATCCATTCCTGGAGCTTTGATATCAACAACAGGCTCTATTCCACCAAAACCGATACCACCGCATGACACAATCTCAACATCTAATTCTAATTTCTTAACTTCCTCTTCAATAGCATTCTTAACTTTACCAGCTCCACTTGCCAAACCGCTAGTATCCATTCCGATAAAAATAATGTTACTTTTATCGTCATTGTATTTCAAATATTGATTATATTCATTAATGTCTTGCTCTTGGTCAGGAGTTAATGAACCGTTTGTACAATGTGCGATAAATTCACTTTTTGGGTTTTCAGCACTGTGAAAACCATCTTTAAATTTTATTTCAAGAAATGATCTCATTATTCACTCTCAACTGTTTTTTCTGCAATCTGTTCTTTCTTAGCTTCTTGTTGGTACTTCTTAATAATTTTTGGAATGTCTTTAACTTCAATTCTTCCGTAGTATTCTTCGTTGATGTTAATTACCGGAGCAATACTGCAAGCACCGATACATGCAACTGTTTCTAATGTGAAAAGTTTGTCACGAGTAGTTTCGCCAGCACCAATATTTAGTTCTGTTTCCAGAGCCATTAAAATATTTGCTGAGTTTTTAACGTGACATGCTGTTCCACGGCATACTCTAATAACATTTTTGCCTAATGGTGTAAGTCTAAATTGATTGTAAAATGTCGCAACTCCGTATACACTGCAAAGCGGCATATCTATGAAATCACCTACTTCCTGTAAAGTTTCCTCAGGTAAATAACCGTAAATTTCTTGAACATCCTGTAATATTGCGATCAAATTACTCTTGTCTTTCGCTGGATACTTGTCAAAAATCTCTTTATGCATGTCGCTTCCTTTAATTTTTGTTCCCACCCCTATATCCAAATTACATGCCAACATCTTTTTTTTACTTAAAATCACTTAAAACAGTCCCTTTTCAAAGTTTTTCCCATCTTTAGAAATAATGTCTTCTTAACAATAAGAATTTTATATTTGTAAAAGTCTTTTTCAGCTCCAAAAGTTGAGAAAATATTCATTTTAGTGAATA
>JANQIV010000036.1 GCA_028282005.1 Melioribacteraceae bacterium
CTAAAAATTACTGAAGGAGGTACGGAATGATGAATTTAATTTCAATAGAAATGTATAAAATTTTCAGAAAGCTAAGAACATATATCGGCTTTATTGCTCTTGCTGTTTTAATTCCCATAATTCAAATCGCGCTTTATTTTGAAGGCGACGGCTATTTGGATTTTGCTACACGTAACATCAAACAATCTTTTGTTATAGTCGGCAACTTGATGAACGGTTATCTAATTGCTAACATTGTTTTGCAGATGCTTTTCGTACACATCCCGTTTTTGATTGTTTTGGTCGGCGGTGATCTTCTTGCGGGGGAAGCAACTTCAGGCACTTACAGGATGTTGATTACACGTCCCATTTCCCGGTTTAAATTAGTAACTTCAAAATTTCTTTCCGGATTAATTTATACAAATTTACTGCTTGTCTGGATGCTGATACTCAGTCTTGGAGTTTCTGTTTTAATTTTTGGAACAGGTGAGCTAATAGTGCTGAAAAACAAGATTTATATTTTCGCAAAAGATGATGTTTTGTGGAGATTCTTTTTATCGTACGGTTTTGCTGCACTGAGCATGTCAACGGTTTTGGCATTATCGTTTTTATTTTCCTCATTTGTTGAAAATGCTATTGGGCCGATTGTAGCAACAATGGCAGTAATTATAATCTTTCTAATTCTTTCAGCTTTGCAGGTTGACTTTCTTCAGCCTATTAAACCATATTTATTTGTAAATCACATGGCTGTTTGGCGCGAGTTTATGAGCGACCCGGTTGATTATTCGAAAATTTTTAATTCCGGGTTGATCTTAGTCGGGCATATAGTTGGGTTTTATTTCATAACACTTTATTCATTCATTAAAAAAGATATTCTTAGTTAGAGGAAAAAATGAAGTATTTAATATTATTTTTTTTTATCGGAAAAATATTTTCTCAGGAAATTGACCCTTATGAGTTGATCAATAAGGTAAGCGAAGAATTTAACAAAATTGAAGACTACCAGGTGAATGCAACAATTACAGTTGACGTAAATTTTTTAAAGGTACCCGAAACAAAGGCTACAATTTATTTTAAACAACCTGACAAAGTTAAGATGGATTCCGAAGGTTTTGCACTTTTACCTAAAGAAGGATTAAACTTTTCACCTACAAAATTATTGAAAAATGAATTCACAGCTATCCACACAAAATCGGAAATTATTGACGGGGCAAATTGTGAAGTTATAAAAGTAATACCCCTGGCAGATACAACCGGCGTGATTTTATCATCTTTGTGGATTGATTCTGAACTAAATGTAGTCAGGAAAGTGGAAACCACAACAAAACAGGCAGGTACTTTTGAAATTGATTTATTTTATAATGACAGTGAATATAAAAATCTTCCTTCAGAAGTAAATTTTATTTTTAATGTTGAGAATTTCAAGCTGCCGGCATCAATGACCGGGGAGTTTAATAAGCCGAAAGAAGAAAACAAAGATGAATCAATAACAGGAATTGTTATCCTAAAATATGATGACTATATATTGAATCAAGGTTTTGAAGATTCATTTTTTGAAGAAGAAAAATAAGAGATATTTAAATTAGCATCTTTCCGCTGCCAGTCTTAACTTTCAAAGTTTGTTAATTTATTATATCGGATTTTATGAAAATTATTATTGCCGGCGCCGGTGAGGTAGGATTTCATTTAGCTAAACAGCTATCCAACGAAGAACACGATATCACCGTAATTGATATTGATTCTGTTCATTTAAGCCGCGTTGACTCATCTTTGGATGTACTCACGGTAAACGGTTCGTCAACTGCTTTTGATACTTTGAAGAGAGCCAAAGTTGATGAGACAGAACTTTTAGTTGCAGTAACCTCTCTCGAATCGGTAAACATTAATACTGCGATAATTGCAAAAAAATTAGGCGCAAAAAGAACTATTGCCCGAGTCTCCAATGGAGAATATGTCTCGGAAGACTCTCGCAGAATGTTTAAAGATATGGGTATTGACTACCTAATTTATCCTGAAGAATTGGCTTCTTTAGAAATTGTAAAACTAATACAAAGGGCCGCAGCTACAGATATAATTGAATTTGAAGACGGCAGACTGACTTTAATAGGCTTAAGATTAGACACAAATACCCCGGTATTAAATAGGACTCTTAGAGATGTTGCAGATGAATATCAGT
>JANQIV010000087.1 GCA_028282005.1 Melioribacteraceae bacterium
TCAATGGAATCCGGTTTCTGTCAGTGGTTATCACATTCGTGAAGCCGGCTCAACTGCAGTGCAAGAACTTGCTTACACTTTGGCTGATGGCTTTGCATACATAGAAGCTTGTATTGAAAGGGGAATGGACGTTGATGCATTCGCACCAAGAATTTCACACTTCTTTAATTCTCATTTAGATTTCTTTGAAGAGATCGCAAAATTCAGAGCTGCAAGAAGAATATACGCTCGCCGGATGAAAGAAAAATATGGAGCAAAAAATGCCCGCTCGTGGTGGCTTAGGTTTCACACACAAACTGCAGGCTGCACTTTAACTGCGCAACAGCCGGAAAACAATATCGTGCGAACAGCATTTCAGGCAATGGCAGCAGTGCTTGGAGGAACGCAATCTTTACACACAAACTCAATGGATGAAACGCTTGCATTACCAAGTGAGAAGGCTGTTAAAATTGCTTTACGTACTCAGCAATTGTTGGCTTACGAAACCGGTGTGATCAATACAGTTGATCCATTGGGAGGTAGCTATTATGTTGAATCACTTACAGATAAAATGGAAGAAGATGCAAATAAAATATTTGACGAAATAGATGCGCTGGGTGGAGTGATACCGGCAATTGAAGCCGGATACTTCCAAAAAGAGATTGCTGATGCTGCATACAGATACCAACTTGAATTGGAAAAGAAAGAAAAATTTATGGTTGGTGTAAATGAATTTGTTGAGGAAGATGAAAATATTGAAATACCGATTTTACAAATCTCACCGGAAGTAGAAAAGAAACAAAAGCAAAGATTGAATGACCTAAAACAAAGAAGAGATAATTCAGCAGTTGAGAATTGCATTACTGAGATTGATAGAACTGTTATTGAAGGCAAAAACATTATGCCTGCATTAGTTGATGCAGCAAAGAATTACGTAACTTTAGGTGAAATGGTTGGTGCTCTTAAAAAACATTATGGAATATACGAGGAGTCTGTAGTTTTTTGATTATGAAAAAAAATCTACTCATAGTTTTATTCATTAGTATTTTTATTTGGAATTGCTCAAGTAAAGAAACTCAAAAAGATGATGAAAAAATCGTAAATGAAGAAGAAGTAATTGAAGATGTTTATGAACCAACAATTTATATTAACGTAGACAGGATTTATTGTTGGATTGATTTAATGCCGAAAATAGGTGGTGAGCAGAAGAAATTTCATATTACCGGAGAATTAACTCTACCTGAGTCAGATGAATATGAATTACAAAACTTGAGTCTTGAACGAATAAAAGTATTTCAAAAGAATAAACTTGTTTATTCGATTAACCCAACAGTTCGGGAAAATGAGTTAAGTAAAAACAAGGATGAAAGAGTTTTTTTATTTTCAACGATTAGAGGCCTCACTTTAACACCTGAATTAATAATTGAAGAAGCTGTTGATGTAGAGTTTATTTTTGCTGGAGATTCTGAAAACTATACTTATAAAGTTTTTGATCAATCAATAGATAAAGTGCACTAATATGGAATTGGAAATACTTGGAATTATTTTATTATTGCTTTTAAGTGGATTCTTTTCGGGTTCCGAAATAGCATTTGTAGTTGCTAACAAATTGAAGATAGAGCTTAGAGCAAGAAAAAATAAGCTTCCCGCAAAGCAAGCACATTACTTTGTTAATCATCCGCAAATATTTTTTTCAACGATATTAATTTCAAATAATATAATTAACATTGCCTTTGCTTCTGTGATTACCATTTTGCTGTTTGAACTATTCCAATTTTCAGATTTCACAATACTTATTATTTCTTCATTGCTGCTTCTTTTCTTTGGTGAATTAATTCCAAAATATATTGCACGCGAAACCTCTGATGTCTTTGTTTTGATTTCATCAATTCCGATTAGAATTATTGCTGTGATCCTTTATCCATTTGTTAAAATTACTTCTTCTTTCTCAAATAAATTAACAGAGTTATCGAATGTAAAAGAAGAAAATATTTCAATGATTTTTAAGAAAGAAGACATTCAAGAATTGCTAGAGGAAAGTACTGAAGCCGGTGCAGTTGAAGAAGAAACATCGGATATAATTAATAAAGTTATTGAATTAGGTGAACAGAAAATTTATGAAGCGATGACTCCGAGAACAGACTTAATTGCAGTCGAATGTGAAACTCCTATCGATGAAGTTATAAATATTTTCATAAGCTCGGGTTATTCTAAAATTCCAGTGTTCGAAGAAACTATTGACGACATTAAAGGCTGGGTGCATGCTTATGATATGTTTAAAGAGCCGGAAAACTTAAAGCATGTTATGAGAGATATTATTTTTATCCCGGACACAAAAAAAACTTTGGAGATGCTCAATGAGTTTTTAGATAAGCGTGTTTCCATTGCTGTTGTTATTGATGAGTTTGGAGGTACTGCCGGGTTGGTTACTGTTGAAGACATCATCGAAGAAATGGTTGGTGAGATAAAAGACGAACATGATACTGAAGATATAATCTGCAGACAAATAGATGATCACAATTTTCTTGTAAGCGGAAAAGCAGAAATCGATTTTCTCAATGAACAATTTGATTTGAATATCCCCAACGGTGATTATGAAACTATTGGCGGATACATCACTAACTCGTTAGGAACAATTCCTCAGAAAGGTGAATATCATACGGTCTCAAATTATTTAATATATGTTGTCAAATCCGATAAAACCAAAATCGATTTAATCAAATTAACCAGTCTGACTGAAAGTGAAAAAACTATTTAGTTTTTTTAATTATTAGAAAAAATTATTAGAAGATAAGATTGGAAATACTTGGATATATTTGTGCTGCATTAATTGGTGTCTCACTTGGTTTGCTTGGTGGGGGAGGATCAATATTAACAGTCCCAGTACTAGTTTATTTATTCAAAATTGATCCGGTAACTGCAACAGCGTATTCACTTTTTATAGTTGGCTTAACAAGCTTGATTGGATCATTTTCTTATTTTAAAAAAGAACAACTCGACTTTATAATTGGAACTGTATTTGCAATCCCGGCTTTCTCAACAGTATATTTAACAAGGAAATTTGTTATCCCGGCAATACCCGAAGTAATATTTTCTGTTGAGCAGTTTCAATTCACAAAAGACATTTTCATAATGGTATTCTTTGCAGTACTAATGTTTACTGCTGCACTTTCAATGATTAGAAAAAGAAAACTCATTGAATCGAATGCTGAGAAAAAAATGAATTATGTTTTATTGATATTTGAGGGAGTGGTTGTTGGTTTTCTTACTGGCTTAGTTGGCGCTGGCGGGGGATTTGTAATCGTACCTGCGTTAGTTCTGTTAGCAAAGCTGCCGATGAAAACTGCGGTTGGAACTTCTCTGCTGATTATTGCATTAAAATCATTGATCGGTTTTATGGGAGATATTTCTGCTCAATTAAGTATTGATTGGGAGTTATTGATAATCATTTCTGTAATTGCAGTAGTTGGAATTTATATTGGAAGTTATATTTCAAATTTTATATCCGGAGCCAAACTTAAACCCGCATTTGGCTGGTTTGTGTTGGCAATGAGTATTTTGATTATCGGAAAAGAAGTAGCAGTAATAATTTAATTTAAGGGAAATTTATGATTTCAAATAATTCATCAAACGAAAATAACCAAGTGCCAAATATTAGTAATGAATCTTTTCAAGAAGGCATAAAAGGGAACAACGCAGTTTTACTTGATGTTAGAACACCTCAGGAACACTCAGAAAAAAGAATACCGAATTCTATCTTAATTAATATTTACGATTCAGAATTTGCGGATGAGATTGATCTACTTGATAAATCAAAAAGTTACTACGTTTATTGCAGAAGCGGGAACAGAAGTTTTCATGCCGGTAATTACATGTTGAAAACCGGATTCAAAGAAGTATATAATCTTGCTGCCGGAATTATTCAATGGAACGGTGAAACTGAAAGCGATTTTTAAAATTTTAAACTAAGAGGATGATATGTTTTTTCAAAATGTTTATGAAAAAGGTTTAGCACAAGCAAGCTATTTTATTGGATGTCAAGCGACAAACGAAGCAATTGTAATTGATCCGAAGCGCGATATAGATACGTATCTTGAAATTGCAGATAAAGAAAATTTACGAATTACCAAAGTTACTGAAACGCATATTCATGCTGATTTTTTAAGTGGTGCCCGCGAACTAGCAGCAGCAACCGGAGTTGAGATTTTACTCTCGGATGAAGGTGGAGCTGATTGGCAATATGGCTACGAACACACAGGGTTAAAAGACAAACAAGAATTTTGGGTTGGCAATCTCAAGTTCGAAGTGATGCATTCACCCGGCCATACTCCTGAACACATTAGTTTTGTTTTAACTGACACTGCAGCCGGCACAAAACCAATTATGATTTTCACTGGTGACTTTGTTTTTGTTGGAGATGTCGGTAGGCCAGATTTACTTGAAAAAGCTGCCGGAATAATTGGGACACAGGAAGTTGGTGCTAGACAAATGTTTCACTCCTTAAAAAGATTTAAAGAGTTAGATGATTTCATTCAAGTGTGGCCTGGGCACGGTGCTGGCTCTGCATGTGGCAAGTCACTTGGTGCAATTCCGTGTTCAACAGTTGGTTACGAGAAATTAGTTAACTGGGCGTTAAATATCGATGAAGAAGAAAAGTTTGTTCAAACATTGCTTGACGGGCAGCCTGAACCGCCAAAGTATTTTTCAATGATGAAAAAATTAAACAAAACCGGTCCGGATATTTTAGGAAGCATGCCGCATCCTGCTAAATTAACTTTAAGCCAATTTGAAGATGCACTTACAAACAAATTAACTTTAGTGGATACAAGAGACAAGCTTGCATTTGCCGGCGGACATATTCCGGGCTCAATTTATATTCAAAATGGTGCTTCATTCAGCACTTGGGCCGGTTGGTTATTGAATTATGACGATGAGTTTATTTTAATTGCGAGTGAAAGCAGCATTGGTGATCTGGTCAAAGCGCTAATAAGAATAGGGCTGGATAATGTATCAGGCTATTTTAGTGATTTAGATAAATGGATTAATTTAGGCAACGATCTTGAAATAGTTAATCAAGTTAATTGCTCAGAACTTTTTGAAAAGATTGATAATCCAGAAATTCAATTAATTGATGTAAGAGGTGTCAATGAATTTACCGACGGTAGCATTGCAGATGCAACTAATATTCACGTTGGTTATTTGTATGATAACCTTGATAAAATCGATAATGAAAAAGAAGTTGTAGTTTATTGTAGAAGCGGAGTTCGATCTACCACTGCGTCTAGTCTATTGCTGAACAAAGGATTTAAAAATATTACTAACTTGACTGGCGGTTATCTTAGCTGGACTCAAGACTGTGGTAATAAAGTTGAAAAAGAAAATCAGTTAGAGACAGAAAGATAGAATTGAAATGAATTCTCCGGTAATATTTTTCGACGGTGTCTGTAATCTGTGTAACAGCTCAATACAGTTTGTTATCCGTCAAGATAAAAAAAGAGTTTTTAGATTTGCACCTTTGCAGTCAAAGGTGGCTTCGGTATTGCTTAAAAACCATGATGTAGTCGACTCAGTAATTTTACTAAAAGGGGAGAAGGTGTTCATCAAATCTGATGCTGCTTTTGAGATCATCAAAGAATTTCATTTCTTTTGGAAGCTTCTGCTGATTTTCAAAATCTTTCCAAAATTTATCCGTAATTCAGTTTATGATTTTATTGCAAAGAATAGATACAAATGGTTTGGTAAAAGAAATGATTGCATGATCCCAACCGAAGAGTTAAAATCTCTTTTTCTGGATTAGAAAGATTTATTAAAATTTTGGGAAAGTCATGTTGAGCTTGTCGAAACATGTTTTGTCTAAACCGTCAAACTCACTTCGACGGGCTCAGTGTGACAATAATTTTTAAAAGGTTTATAATCCATCATTTCCTTAACTTTACCCCTCAAAAAAATTATTTATATGAAATTTACTTTAGAACAAACTGATAAAAATTCAAAAGCAAGGGTGGGAGTTTTAGAAACTGCTCACGGAAAGATGGAGACCCCGATTTTTATGCCTGTGGGTACACAAGGCACGGTTAAAGCAATTACACAAAGAACACTTTCCGAAGATATAAAAGCCCCAATAATTTTAGGAAACACTTACCATCTTTATCTCAGACCCGGAACAGAAATACTTGAAAAAGCCGGTGGGCTTCACAAATTTATGAATTGGAATAACTCCATTTTAACCGACAGCGGCGGTTTTCAGGTTTACAGTTTAACAGATTTAAGAAAAATGAAAAGTGACGGGGTTGAGTTCCGTTCACATCTCGATGGCTCAAAACATTTTTTCACTCCGGAGAAAGTAATAAACATTCAGCGCTCAATTGGCTCAGACATAATGATGGTTTTGGATGAGTGCACACCTTACCCTTGTGAACTTGATTATGCAGTAAAGTCAACTCAGCTTACTTCAGATTGGGCGATTCTCAACAAAGAAGCTTTCGAAAAAAGTAAGCCGCTTTACGGACATGAGCAATATCAATTCGGAATTATTCAAGGAAGTACCTACAAGGAATTGAGAGAAAAGTCGGCAAGGGATTTGGTTAAGCTTGATTTTGACGGATATGCCATTGGTGGATTGGCTGTAGGCGAGCCGACAGAAAGCATGTATGAGCTTACAGATTTCACAACTGATTTTATGCCGGAAGAAAAGCCGAGATATTTAATGGGAGTTGGCAGGCCGGAAAATCTACTTGAGTCAATTGCACGCGGAATTGATATGTTTGACTGTGTTATGCCGACACGCAATGCGCGGAACGCATATCTTTTTACGTCGCAAGGAGTAGTCACAATTCGTAATGCTCACTACAAGGATGACTTCTCTCCACTTGATCCGAACTGTGACTGCTACACTTGCCAAAATTTTACACGGGCTTATTTGCGCCATCTATTTAACACGAATGAAATTCTCGGATTGGAATTAGCGTCGATTCACAACGTCTCATTTTATTTGAACCTGGTGAGAGAGGCGCGCAAAAAAATTATTGAAGGCAATTTTGTTGAATGGAAGAATAAAATAATTAGTAAATTAGAAGTAAACATATTACAAAACATGGAGGAATAAATGCACTTATTATTGGCGATGGCACCTACCCCGGATGGAGGCGGCGGTGGAAGTATGGTCAGTACTTTAATTATGTTCGGTGCAATCTTTGCAATTTTTTATTTTATGATTATCAGGCCGCAGCAGAAAAGAGCGAAAGAAAGAGAAAAATTACTCTCGGAAATTAAAAAAGGCGATAAAATTGTAACAAGCAGCGGAATTTACGGCACGATATCCGGGCTAGATGAAAAGACTTGTTTGATTGATGTTGGCAACAATGTGAAAATGAAATTCGAAAGAAGTGCGATTGCTTCAGTGGTTAACAATAAAGATACTGAGGAAAAGAAATAGATTAAATTCACGTTTCAAATTTTTAAAGAGACTATTATTAGTCTCTTTTTTATTTTAAATATATCTTTGAGCAACGCATTGAAATTATTCTCTTAATTATTTATTAAAATCCCTAGGTAATTTATGAAGCCATATATTCTCTTTATTTCTTTTTTTCTACTTACAATTACCAGCTGTTCCCAACCCAAAATTGAAGATGATAAAATAATTGGTACGTGGTTAGAACTAGATAGAGATTTTTTTGCAGAGAAAGATACAAATTATGATGATTTTATTTGGGAAGACAGTTTGGATTTTTCAAGCCAGAAATTAATTTTAAACAATGACGGAAGTGGATTTACTATCTTTGGTGATTCGAAATATGAAACAAAGTTTGTAAATAAGAATGGCTATTTAGTATTAACAATATTTTTGATCTAAATGCACCTGACATTACAAAATATAAAATTCTTAGACTTGATGAAGAGTATTTGATTCTAAAATTAGTTGACGAAGGTGACGTCCTATTTTTGAAGAAAATAAATGCTTTAAAATAGCACTCATGTAAATGGTCAGTGCAGTTAAGATTAGAAAATTTCGGAAGGGTGTCGAACCAATTTCGGTAACTTGCTGTTTAATATTTAATTACATTTTCGAGGTAGAATTGAAAACTATAATTTCAATAATTCTTTTCGTGTTTTCATTAAACTTATCAGCCCAATCAAAAGTTTACAAAGCAGATATTGAAGGCGATATCGATTTAGGATTAGCGCCGTATGTTAAACGCACAGTTGAAGAAGCTGAAGCAAACGCTGCCGACGCGATAATTTTTAGAATCAACACTTTTGGCGGAAGGGTAGACGCAGCGACACAAATTAAAGACGCGATAATAAACAGTTCTGTTTTGACAATTGCATTTATCGATAAACGTGCAATCTCAGCCGGGTCGTTAATAGCGCTTTCTTGCGACAAAATTGTAATGGTACCCGGTGCTTCAATGGGAGCAACAACTGTGGTTGACGGGGCCGGGGCAAAGCAATCTGAAAAGTCCCAATCTTATATGCGTTCTGAAATGCGTGCCACGGCAGAAAGAAACGGTAGGCGAACAGACATTGCCGAAGCTATGGTTGATGAAAGGGTTGAGGTTGAGGGCTTAGTCGACAGTACACAACTTGTGACGCTCACATCGAAAGAAGCTATAACGTACGGAATGGCAGATACAGTTTTAGCCACAGTTGATGAAGTGCTTGAGGCTTATGAATTAGAACCGGCAGATATAGCTCAAGTAGATTCAAACTGGGCTGAAGATGTGATTCGCTTTTTAAGTAACCCAATAATTTCTTCACTTTTAATAATGGTAGGATTGCTAGGTATGTTCACTGAAATTAAAACTCCCGGCTGGGGATTACCCGGCACCGCTGCATTAGTTGCATTGGCGTTGTTCTTCGGAACAAATTACATTTTAGAACTGGCATCCGTAATCGAGATTGTAGTATTCATTATCGGGGTGGTTTTACTGATTGTGGAATTGTTTATTGTCCCGGGATTTGGAGTTTTCGGAGTTGCCGGGATAATTTGTATTATCGGCAGTTTATTTATGGGATTAATATCAGACTGGCCTACGGTTGATTCCAATATGTTAAATAATGCAATCATTCAACTAGCGGGTACATTAATCGGTAGCGGTATATTGTTTTATTTTGTCGCAAGATTACTACCAAAGACTAGTATTTTTGGCAGTTTGGTCTTAAAATCTAAGATCGAAGAAAAATCTGGCTACACTACTGAAGAAAAAGTAAAAGAGTTTGTCGGCAAACAAGGGAAAGCAATAACAGACTTGCGGCCTTCCGGTACTGTCGATATTGATGGAGTTAGGGTAGATGTTGTTACAGAAGGTGGATTTATTAAAATCGGAAGCAAAGTTATTGTTATCGAAGAAGAAGGCTCAAAAGTGGTTGTTCGGAAAAAGTAGATGATATTGTTATTCCCGCATGCTTAAAGCGGGAATCCATTTTTAAAGAATTAAGTCTTTATCTCTAGATTCGGAGATTTTGAGTCAGGGTAGTAGGTAAATTCAATCTCTTTAGTTTTTCTTATATCTTCTTTACTGTCTTTGCTCCGTTCTTTCATTAATTCCATTCTTGCTTTCGATTCCATCGCGGCAGCTTCATTTGCCACACGAAGATCCTGTGGTGAAGGTTCTCCGGGTGCTAATGCGGCTCTTCTAATTTGTTGAGCTTTCTTTATAGTTGCTTCCGGATTATTAGGCACTTCTGCGGTATCAATATTTACATGCCCGCCTTTTACATATCTTTTACCGTCAGGCCCGGTAGTGTATTCATAATGCGGCCCTGTAGATTTTAACCCGGCTGCAGCTCTTTTATGAGCTTGTTCGTGCTGCTTAATTTCAGCATCCTTTTTCTTTAACTCTTCAACTTTTTTCTTTTCTTCTTCAGTTAATTCAAAAGGATTCTGTTTCTTAGCCTTTCGAAAAGAATATAATCCGTTATCTAAAGAATTAACATCCATGTTAACCTCAAAAAAATAAAATTCCCTATAGGATTATCGGTCTCATTATTGTAAAGTTTAATAGAGTTTTTATCTTTGTATTTTGTTTATTATTCTCTTAACTAAACTACTACAAAATTATGCAGATTATTAATACAGAAAGGTTGTCCCTCCGTGAATTAAGCACCTACGACACAGAATTTATAATCGAACTTTTAAATGAACCGGCTTTTATCCAATTCATTGGAGATAAAAAAGTGCGGGATACTGAGAGTGCAAAACGATATTTAATTGAAGGCCCTATAAAAAGCTATGAGCAAAACGGTTTCGGGTTGTGGTGTGTTGAATTAAAAGATTCGCAGGAACCGACAGGTATTTGCGGTTTGATAAAAAGGGACAATTTAGATGATGTAGATGTTGGATTTGCGTTTCTAAATAAATTTAACGGAAAAGGATTTGCCACCGAATCGGGTAAGGCCTCGCTTGAATACGGCAAAGATAAATTGGGATTGAAAAAAATAGTTGCTATCACTCAAATTGATAATTTGGGTTCGATTAGAGTACTGGAAAAACTCGGAATGGAATTTGAAAAATTGATCCGTTTCCCGGACGAAGATATAGATTTAAAGCTGTATTCAACCACTTTCGAATAATAAATTCTCCTCAAATTATTTAAAGGCATTTCATGAGTTTAATCGATCTGAACTTCGGTGAAAATTATAAAGAAGAAATAGATTTAAAACATAAACTTGAAAGAAAAATTGAATTGAAACTTGGGCTTGGTAGTAAACAAGTTCTTTTGAATTATGGTGCTAACAGTAACTTGCTACTGCTTTTCTCGGCATTTTCAGCCGAAACACTTTTCAAAAAGAAGAGAAGACTAAAAGTTTTGCTGGATGTTCCAAATTACTTTTTTACATTGCGGCAAATTGAAGAATGGCACATAAATCAGATTGCTGTTCAAAGGGACTCTGATTTCAATTTGTCGATACCCGAATTTATTTCAAAAATTAAAAAGGCAAATCCGGATATCGTTGTTGTAACAACGCCGAATAATCCGACAGGCAAACCTGTAAAAGATGACGACCTTTTGAAAATTATCCGGTCAGTTAAAAAAGAAACAATAGTTTTAATTGACAGATGTTGTTTGAATACACTGCCGGAGATTTCAACCAAAGAGATACTTTTAAAATTTCCAAACAAGAAATTGGTTTTTGCACATTCATTTTCGAAAAGCCACAATATGTCTGACCGTAGGGCTGGTTATACGGCAACTAATGTAAAAGAGATTGGTGAATTTCTTTACCGCAAAGCAGATTTGAATCATAACTTAAGTGCTTTACAATACTTGGATGAAGTAATCGATAATAATAAAATTGTAAATGGTAACAAAAAACGAATTAGAGAGTGTAATAAAATACTCAAAAGAGCTTTTGCGAAATTAGAAAGCACAATTTATTACGAGTCGCATTCAAACTTCGCAGTTATAAAATTACCATCAAATATTGAGGCAGCATTAGTTGAACAAGAAATGAAAAAAGAAAATATTCTTGTTATGGGTGGACACAGAATTGGATTGGGAAATGAATATATCAGAATTCACATGAGCAGTGTTGAGGGGATTGAGAAGTTTATAGAGGTTTATAAACTTTACTTATGAACAAATTCTAGATTGAATTAAAAACTAATTGAAAATTATATAATGAAAAAAATAACATTGTTCTTATGGATAGTCTTTTCAAATTTTCAAATATTATGTCAGGAATCACCTTGTAATGATATCATTCCTTCTGATACTCAAGAAGCGATATTACTCTACAAAGATTTACTAATCGAATATGGTGAGAAGTTTCATTCTGAATACAATAAAGTAGCATTATTTAACAGAATTAGAAGTGAGATCACTGAAAAAGAAATAAGGAGAATAACTAAAACTTATTTAGGTGCCTATTTCATAAATCCCTTGGAAGTCAAAATGATGATTAGAGAATGTTTATATAGGAATGAAACTGAAGCAAATGGTGATAATGAACTTTATGGCAAATTTTTTTATAAATCCTTCGGTGTAACGCAAAAATATTTAAGAAAAATTTTACAACAAAAATTAGATTCATTAAATGCAAAATTAGTTTTATCAGACCTTATATTGAGAGGAAAAGTTTTAAGTAAAAGAAATTATAACAGTGGAGATGAGGAATATAATTTTATAGTAACCGAGCTAGATTTATTGGTAGAAGAAAGTATTAGAGGTAATGCTAAAATTGATAGTACAAAGAAAATTACAGTATTTTATAATAATGATTGGATAAAACGCCCTGATGTTACATGGAAAATTGGAGAAAGTTATTTATTTATCGCCCAATACAGATATGATGACGATCAGTTTATACATTCTTTAATTACTGGTGATGGTAATTATTTTTTCAAAATTGTCGATGAGAAATTATATGATGAAAATGCTTGGTTTAAGCGAGGTAAAGTTGTTAATTGGGAAGAATTTAGTAATGAAATGAAATCGAGAATAGAATCTTTAACTGAATAGTTCAGAAATCATCCCCAACTGATAGTTGGGGATAACAAGTTTATTGATTACAATCCGTTATTTTCCAACAATTCTTTTCTTGTGAAAAAATGAGCAATTTCAATTGCTGCATTTTCATCACTATCCGAACCGTGAACAATATTTTGCTCAATTGATTCAGCGTATAATTTACGGATAGTTCCTTCTTCAGCATTGGCCGGATTTGTGGCGCCAATTAATTTTCTGAAATCTTTAACAGCGTTATCTTTTTCTAAAGCTATCGGCACGCAGGGGCCTGAAGTCATATAAGCCAATAGATCGTTAAAGAACGGTCTTTCTTTGTGTATTTCATAAAAACCGCCAGCCGAATCATTTGTCAGTTTTACCATTTTTAACGCAAGCACTTTAAAGCTGGCATCCTGTATATGTTTAATTACTGTTCCGATTAAGTTTTTTCTTACACAATCAGGTTTCAGTATTGCAAGAGTTCTGTTACTCAATTTACCTCCATAAAAACAATTTTGAATTCATAATTCTAAATTCAAAACCTGCACGTCTACAGGCGGGTTCACAATTTATTTCTTAGTTTTTTTCTTCTTTGTATCTTTTGCTTTTTTTGATGAAGCTTTTTTCTTATCAGCAGCTTTTGTTTTTGTAGTTTTTTTCTTTGTGGCTTTTTTAGCAGTCTTCTTTTTAGCTGCTTTTCTTTCCTGAGCTTCTTTAATTAATTCTTCTGTTTCTTTTTTTGCATCAAGTGCATATTTCATTGTGATGCCGATTTCAGCTGGACTTTCAACAACGTGGATACCGGCTTTTTTCATCACTTTCATTTTTTCTTCGGCAGTCCCTTTTCCGCCCGAAATTATTGCCCCAGCATGGCCCATTCTTCTTCCCGGAGGAGCTGTTTGTCCGGCAATAAAACCAACAACAGGTTTTTCAACATATTTTTTGATGTAAGCAGCGGCTTCTTCTTCCGCTGATCCGCCAATCTCACCAATCATAACTATTGCTTCAGTTTGAGGGTCTTCATTGAAAAGTTTTACAATATCGATGAATTGTGAACCTACCACAGGATCACCACCAATACCAACACAAGTTGACTGCCCAATTTTTAAATCTGATAATTGTTTCACTGCTTCATAAGTTAAAGTACCACTGCGTGAAACTAGTCCGACTTTACCTTTTCTGTGAATGAATCCTGGCATAATACCGATCTTTGCTTTTCCGGGAGAAATGAGTCCCGGACAGTTTGGACCGATCAGCCTGATATCTTTATCTCTAATTGTGTTAAAAACATTAACCATATCTTTTGCAGGAATACCTTCTGTAATACACACGATCAATTTGATCCCGGCATTTGCTGCTTCCAATATTGCATCAGCTGCAAATGGAGGGGGTACGAATATTGCCGAAGCAGTTGCTTTAGTTGCTTTTACTGCATCAACAACAGTATTAAAAACTGGTAAACCTTCAAATTCAGTTCCGCCTTTTCCCGGAGTAACACCACCAACTACATTAGTACCATATTCAAGCATTTGCATTGTATGAAACGAGCCTTCGCTGCCTGTTATCCCTTGTACGATAACTTTAGTTCTTTTATCGAGAAGAATACTCATTAGCTATTCCTTATTATTGTTAGTGCAGAATTTTTAAGTAATCAACTTAGTAAAATTAGATCAAAATTATTACAAATAATTTTACGATTACTATGAATTTTATAGTTAATGTCTCTTTTTTTATTGAAGAAACGTAATCGATATTAAAATTTGTTATTAGAACTAAAATACAATAATTTGCAAACCAATTATTCTACAAAGCGGAGAAGAAAATGAGAAAAAATATCGCCCTGGTTGCACATGATAATAGAAAGAAGGATTTATGTGATTGGGTGGGATATAATTTCAATTACCTGAAAGATCATCATTTAATTTGTACAGGCACAACAGGTAGATTAATTGAAGAGACACTTAAAAAGAAATTAGATGATGAAAGAATTCACGCCGAACTTTTTATTAAAAAATTGAAATCAGGACCGCTTGGTGGAGATCAGCAATTGGGTGCACTAATTGCTGAAGATAAAGTTGATTTACTGATTTTCTTTTGGGATCCGATGCAGCCGCAAGCTCACGATGTTGATGTTAAAGCTTTGCAACGAATAGCAGTACTTTATAACATTCCAATGGCAAGTAACAGATCGACCGCAGATTATTTGATATCTTCACCCTTACTTAATGAAGATTACAAAAGAATAGTAAAAGATTATTCAGCTTACATTAAAAGAGATGTGTATTAGCCATTTTTGTGGGCTATAATTTGTCCGGCAATACCGACTGCAATTTCTTCAGCTGTAAAGTCATTAATTCTTAAACCAATCGGCGCACAGACTTTTTTCAATTCTTCCTTTGAAATTCCTTCATTTTCAAGCTGCTTATAAACTGATCTGATTTTTTTCTTGCTGCCCATCATACCGATGTATTTTACATTTTTTCTAATAACGGCAAACAAAGCCTCTTTATCTAAAGTTAAATCGTGTGACATTATTGCAACATAAGATGATTCACTCTCTTCAATATGCTCGGTAATTTCGTCAGCTTTTTCAACAATAATAATCTCTGCAAAGTTATTGCTTTTTAGAGTCGAGATTTTCGGACGTGTTTCAAAAACCACAATATTAAATTCCAGCAATCTCATTATTTGCGAAAGAGCTAATGCAACGTGTCCACCCCCAAAAATATAAAGTGTATTGAAAATTCCGCATATTTCTTTATAACGCCAATTTTCTTCATCTTCAAACTCAAAGGAAATTATTTTATCAAAAATATCGATTCCCAAATATTCAATGCCTTCTTTGTTAATTTCATAAGAAGCATAATTATGTTCTTCAATTGCAGAAATAATTTTCTGAATTGTTTCATGATTATCAGAAGTAAGGCTCAATAAAACAATGGTTTGCTTTCCACCGCAGATTAAACCTGACTGCTCGTGTGTTTTTAATTTGTCGTGATAAAATACACGAAGAGTAGGGGAAGGCAGATCCGAATAGAGAATCTTTTTTGATTCCTCTATAATTTTAGTTTCGAGTGCGCCGCCTCCGCAAGTGCCAAAAATGTCAAAATCTTTTGCGACAGCCATTTTGAACCCCGGTTTACCAGGTGAAGATTTGCTGGCTTCAACCGTAATCCACAGTAAAGTCGGAACGTCTGATTCAATTTTTTCCGCTACTTGTTTCCAAAATTTTAGGTCTTTCATTTGAGTTCTTTGATGTGTGAGTTGTGCCCTGCACAAATATAATTTTTCTTTTTAAAAATTGTATGTTATTAATGAAAACTGTAAAAAAAATAATACGTAGTTGCCCGATTTTTATTGAAAATCTAGTGAACAAACGATATTTTATCTGAATCAATATTATGGATTAGATAATATTGTTGTGTTTTTTTCGGTGGGAAATTGATAATAAAACTAAGCAGTAAAATATAAATTTTTACATTCATAACTTTACAGCTTCCAATTATCTCTGCCGAAAGGATTATATAATTAACTGATTATAACATTTTGATTAGAGGTGGATTATGAAAGGTGACTTTAATCCTTTCGAAATGGCTCAGGCACAATTTGATAAGGTTGCAGACCAGTTAAATTTAGATCAAGCAACAAAAGATTTATTGCGTAATCCTCTTAGAGAGTATCACTTCAGCATTCCTGTCAGAATGGATGACGGATCATATAAAGTATTTCGCGGATTTAGAGTACAACACAACGATGCAAAAGGACCAAACAAAGGCGGTATAAGATTTCACCCGCAAGAAACAGTTGACACAGTTAGAGCACTTGCAATGTGGATGACATGGAAATGTGCTGTCGTAAACATTCCACTTGGCGGTGGTAAAGGCGGCGTTATTTGCGATCCTCATAACTTAAGTATGCATGAACAAGAACAAATTTGTCGCGGATGGGTAAGACAATTAGCTAAAAATATCGGGCCAATCAACGATGTTCCGGCTCCTGATGTAATGACAAGTGCTCAGCACATGCTTTGGATGTTAGATGAATATGAAGCTGTTTCCGGTTCAAAATTCCCGGGCGTAATTACTGGAAAGCCTGTCGGAATGGGCGGATCATTAGGTAGAACAGAAGCTACCGGTTTTGGGTTGATTTACACAGTTCGTGAAGCATTAAAATTATTAAATATTGATCCTGCAAACACTTCAACAAGTGTCCAAGGATTTGGAAACGTTGCACAGTATGCTATCAGATTAATCAATCAACTTGGCGGAAAAGTTATTTGCGTTTCATGCTGGGATCAGGAAGATCAAACCTCTTATTCTTTCAAAAAAGAAGATGGTATTGACTTAGATGAATTATTAGGAATCACAGACAGATTCGGTGGAATTGAAAAAGATAAAGCTAAAGAATTAGGCTACGAAGTTTTAGACGGCGATGCTTGGATTGAGCAAGAAGTTGAAATACTTTTACCATGCGCGTTGGAAAATCAAATTAGAGAAGACAACGTTGTGAAAATTAAAGACAGCGTAAAAGTTATCGGTGAAGGTGCAAACGGGCCAACCACGCCTGAAGCCGATAAAGTTATTGAAGAAAAAGGTATCTTTATGATTCCTGACTTCTTGGCAAACGCCGGTGGTGTTACGTGCAGCTACTTTGAACAAGTTCAGTGCAACATGAATTATTACTGGGAAAAAGATGAAGTATTGGATAGACTTGATACAAAAATGACAGCAGCTTTCCACGCAGTAAGCGATTTATCAAAGAAAAGAAAACTATACATGAGAGACGCAGCTTACGTAATTGCTATACAAAGAGTTGCTCAAGCTTGTAAAGATCGCGGCTGGGTGTAAATAAACTAATCTTACTGGGCTGACTACGCAAGTAAAGTCACTCTGAACTAGTTTCAGAGTCTATTTGGAGAAAATTCAAATTTAGATTCTGAAATGAATTCAGAATGACAATTGTTAGACAGCCTTTTTTATTTTAAATACTCTCAATCTTGAAATATTGTTTTTGTTTTATAAATTATAAAACCCAATAAAAGAAAGGTTGGTAATGCAGGAAGACCTCGATATGTCATATGAAACAATGAAGAAAACTGACTGGCGAATTGTAATTGATATGATCAGAAAAACTGATCCGGCATTATTTACAAGTATCACCAGAAAACTACTCCACATGGTTTGCTGGAAAGGCGTTGAAAAAGCTGATGAACTTTTGAAAGAATCAAGTATTGCTTTGCGCTCTGGTGAAGATGATCAGCACATAGATGAGAATAAACCGCTTAAGAAAAAGAAAATTGAGAATTATGATGAATACGTTGACGCTATTCTGAGACTGGTTTACGTGCATGTTGATGACGAAGAAATATTCTCAAAAGTTCACAAGTGGATTCTTGACGATAAATCTAAAGGATTAGTAAAAGCTCTTGAAACTAAAGGTTCATCGCTAAGTGATATTAGCGATGCAATTAGAAAATACTTTTTAATATCGCCTGAAAAATTTGATTTATCATTATCCACTGTAAAAAGTTTACGTGTTTCTCTGTTAAGAAGATTTTTTACAGAGGATCTGAACTACATCCGAATTGCCAAAGAGTATATCCGCTTGACTGATTTCCATAATCTGATTGATAATATGATTTTCATGCCCGCAAGTCATGGTAAACTTGGCGGCAAAAGTTCGGGGATGTTTTTGGCGGCTAATATTTTACAAAAGAAAGCTGAGCAAGTTGAAGCTTTTAGTGACATTAAAACACCTAAAACATATTTTATGTCTTCCGATGGAATTTTAGCTTTCATGCAGTACAACAATTTGGAAGAAACGTATGAGCAAAAATATAAAGAACTTGATGAGATTAGAATTGAGTATCCGCAAATAGTTCACATGTTTAAAAATTCTCAATTCCCGCCGGAATTAATAAAAGGCCTTTCACACGCGCTTGATGACTTTGGAGATAGCCCGATTGTTGTGCGCAGTTCAAGTTTATTGGAAGACCAGGCTGGTGCTTCTTTCTCCGGAAAATACAAAAGTTTGTTCATCGCAAACCAGGGCACAAAGCAAGAAAGATTACACGAATTAACGGATGCTATCGCTGAGGTTTACGCTTCCACTTTTGGCCCCGATCCGATTGAATACCGAAGTGAAAGAGGTTTACTCGATTTCCACGAAGAGATGGGCATAATGATTCAAGAGGTTGTCGGTAATAAAATTGGACACTACTATTTCCCAACATTTGCCGGTGTGGCTTTCAGCAATAATGAATTCCGTTGGTCGCCGCGAATAAAAAGGAAAGACGGTTTGTTGCGAATTGTTCCTGGCTTGGGTACTCGCTCTGTTGACAGAGTGGGTGATGATTACCCTGTGCTGATCGCACCAGGACAGCCAAGCTTAAAAGTGAATCAATCCATCGATGAAATTATGAAATACACTCCAAAGAAAATGGATGTGATAAACTTACGCACGAAGCAATTTGAGACTGTTGACTTCTGCAGAATTTTAACTCAATTCGGTGAAGAAATACCCGGAATACAAAATGTTGTTTCATACATTGACGGCGATATGGTTAGGCAGCCAATGGGCTTTGATCTTGATTTTCAAGACAAACAATGCGTTGCTAACTTTTTAGGTTTGCGAAACAGCACAAACTTTGTAAATAAAATTAATACTATTCTTAAAACACTTGAGGAATGCTTAAACACCCCGGTTGATGTTGAGTTTGCTTCCGACGGAAAAGATTTTTACATACTGCAATGCCGTCCGCAAAGTTCGTCTATTGAAAACGCTGCCGATGAAATTCCGCACAATATAAATAACAATGACGTTTTATTCTCTGCGAACCAGTTTGTGTCTAACGGAAAAGTACCGAATATTACTCACGTCGTTTATGTTGATCCGGTAAAATACGGAGAAATACAAACTCGTGAAGAATTGGTGCAGGTCGGAAGAGCAGTGAGCAAGTTAAATAAAATACTTCCGAAGAGGCAATTTATACTAATGGGGC
>JANQIV010000106.1 GCA_028282005.1 Melioribacteraceae bacterium
ATTTGCTTACGAAGATATTTCTTCGCAAGAAGTTGAAAAATATACCTATAAATTTATTAAAGAAGAAAACCTTAACGGAATGGATTGTTTTGTTATTGAAAGATATCCTGTTGATAAAAAATCCGGCTACACAAGACAAGTAGTCTGGTACGATAAAGATAGGTACATCCCACACAAAATAGTTTTTTATGATAGGAAAAATGATTTATTAAAAACATTAACTTATCACGATTACAAACAATACTTAGATAAATATTGGAGAGCTGCTAAATTTTCAATGGTTAACCACCAAACAAACAAAAGCACAGACCTTTTATTTAATGATTATCAATTCCAAACAGGTTTGACTGATAGAGACTTTGATAAAAACTCGTTAAAGAGGGCGAGATAAAGAGGTAAATAAGATTAAGAGTATGAGTAAGATTATGATTAAGAAATGAATTGCAGATTATGAGTTATGGTATAGCACTCTGATTTTTTATATGAATTAATTAATTATCTAAAAAAATCCCCCGGCGAAGTTCAACTAATTTGCTGAATAATGCCGGGGGTACGATATTTTATAAATTAGGTATGAAAAAATGCAGATAAAAATTTTCCTAGCTTCACTTTTGATTTTAATTTTTTCAATTACTGCAATGGCTCAGGAATTAAGCGGGTTTATCGCAACCGAGTCACGCTTATTTCCTGAATCGCCGTTAGACGATAAACAGTTTGAGACTTACAATTTATCTTTCTCTTTTAAGCCTGAGCTTTATTACGAATGGGCTAATGGTGATCACAGTTTATTGTTTGTGCCATTTTTAAGATGGGATTTAAATGATGAAGAACGAACTCACTTTGATATACGTGAATTATTCTGGCTTTACTACAGCAATGATTACGAAATACGTATCGGGATACGCAAGGTTTTTTGGGGAGTCACAGAATCTTCGCATTTAGTGGATGTAATTAATCAAACCGACTTTGTTGAAGATTTGGACGGCGAACAAAAGCTTGGTCAGCCAATGATAAATTTTGCATATATCCAGGATTGGGGTACGCTTGATTTATTTGTGCTTCCTTATTTTAGAGAAAGAACTTTTGCTGGGGAAGAAGGCAGATTCAGATTTGCGCTGATTGTTGATACCGATAATGCCCTTTACGAATCGGATGACGACCAAAACCATTTTGATTTTGCAGCGAGGTACACAAACACATTCGGTGATTTTGATGTTGGTGTTTCGCACTTTGTCGGTACGAGCCGTGAGCCGAGATTAGTTCTGGTATTAAATCAAAACGGTGCTCCAAAGCTTGTTCCTTTTTACGATTTAATGAACCAAACCGGTGTTGATATTCAATACACAACCGGAGGTTGGCTTTGGAAATTTGAAGGAATCACCCGCCATACTCGTGCACAAAGATTCTTTGCTTTCACAGGAGGATTTGAATACACTTTCCCGGATATAAACAGTTCTGGGATTGATGTTGGATTAATTGCAGAATATTTATTCGATGATAGGGACCAGCAAAAATTACCACCAAATCCTTTTGACAACCATATTTTTATCGGTTCGCGTTTAGCTTTTAACGATGTGCAAAGCACAGACTTGCTTGTCGGCGGAGTAATTAATCATGAAACGGGTTCAATGTTTTTGAATTTGGAAGGTAGCAGACGAATTGGTGATAGTTTCAAACTAAATGTGCGCATAAGAGGTTTTGCAAACATAGATGAAGAAGAATTGTTTTACGGCTTTAGAAAAGACAGTTATTCGCAAGTAGAGTTAGAGTGGTATTTTTGATTTTTTTGTAGAGAAAAACCCAACTTCTTTTAAGAAGTTGGGTTTTTAATAGAGACTGTCCCAATGTTTGTGTAAATGGCAAATGGTTTTTATAGGAACGGTGTAAGTCGTTTCTCAAATCTAATAGATAATTGGGAATAATCATCCCCCAATTAGGTAAAGTAGTCTTCCATTTTTTAGCAATATCACGATATGCAAGATAAATCATTTTCGTTAAAGCGTCATCATTAGGAAAGACAGAACGATTTTTTGTCACTTTTCTAAATTGCCGGTGTAAATTTTCAACAGCATTGGTCGTGTAAATCATCTTTCTAAGTTCAGCTGGATACTTAAAAAATACAGCAAGATTATCCCAGTTGTTGCGCCATGATTTAATAGGGAACGGGTATTTCTCACCCCACTTTTCATCAAGCTTTTCAAGATTCATCAGTCCAGCTTCTTCAGTTGGGGCTTGATAAACTAGTTTCAAATCCTTCATAAATTCCTTCTGGTTTTTAGAGGCTACAAATCGTATTGTGTTTCTGATTTGATGGATAATACACTGTTGCACCTGACAACCGGGAAAGACTGATTCAATAGCCTCCGGGAAGCCTTTAAGCCCATCGACAGCAGCAATAAGTATATCTTGGAGACCACGGTTCTTTAACTCAGTCATTATTCCTAGCCAGTAATTTGCCCCTTCTGATTGACCAACCCAAATGCCAAGCATATCTTTTTGTCCATCAATATCAATAGCCAAGCAAGTGTAGGCAGCTTTTGAAACTACTTTTCCATCTTCCCGAACTTTATAATGGATAGCGTCGAAAAAGACGATAGGATAGATTTCTGCAAGTACTCTCGACTACCATTCTTTAGCATGAGATATAATAGAATCTGTTATCCTTGAGATTGTACTTGATGTTACTTCCAGTCCGTAGATCTCTTCAACATGAGACTGAATCTCCCTTGTGGTCATGCCTTTGGCGTACATGCTAATGATTTTATCTTCAATAGGACCGAGAGTTTTTTCATACTTTTTTACAATAACCGGATCAAATGAAGAGTTACGATCTCTTGGAATTTCTAGATCGATCATTCCTTCATCTGTCTTGATTGATTTATGTGTTTTACCATTGCGGTTATTACCGCTGTTTCTGCCTTCTGGTGAATGTTTGTCATAACCAAGGTGCTCTGAAAGTTCTTCATCAAGCATATTCTCAAGTGTGGATTTTATTAGTTTTTTAATTGCCCCGTTTTTGCCCATGAGGTCTTCGTAAGATTTGGCCTTCGAAAGATCTTTCTCAAGCTGTTTGATCATCTCTGGTGTTAACTTCATAAAAACTCCGTATAAATAGTTTTGCAAATATGTTAATTAAATTTTGCAATTTCCCAGTAACTACGTTTCGCTTCGCTC
>JANQIV010000198.1 GCA_028282005.1 Melioribacteraceae bacterium
CGATTTTAAGAAATGATAATCCGGCACTGCCTGCACTCTGCGCAAACAATGTTGTAAATCCTAAGACCGTAAATAATATTAAACTTTTTTTCATATAGATGTTTTCAAATTTTAGAAAATTATGTTAACTCCAACAATATGCCTATCGCTGGAAGAATATGGTTCAATAACAAAAGCGTAATCTACACCAATTTTTGTTGTTCTCAAATCATGAAAATATGAAAAACCAAAAGAAGGTCTGGCAGGAAAATCAGTGTTCTGTATATTTAATTTATCCAAACCTACTCGTAAAAATAGATTCTCAAAAATATTATATTCGCCGCCGAATCTCAAGAAAGTTGTTTCAGCATTACTGCTTTCTATTTCAATAGAGGCGATCAAATTTGGATCATCAAGTTTATAGGCAACACCGATTCGTTTAAGCAAAGGGAATTTGTCTTCTGTGTTTCTGCCATTCTGCCCGTAAATATCAGATGTGTCCCATTCATATTTTGAAAGTAAATCAACTAGCGAAACTGCAATTGTTATATTTTCATTTAATAAATAAACTGCCCCAATATCAGCACCGAAAGAGGTTGAAGTCACATCTTCGTATAATTTGTAATAATAATATTTGAAACCGATACCGATAGCTAGTTTTTCAGAAAACTGATTTGAAACACTCAAGAATATTTGGTTCTCAGAAGTTGATGTTTCACCAGTTTGATTTCCGCTGTTATCATATTCTATTATATCCCCAACACCAGCATTTATAATTCCAAAACTTACACCTGCAACAGATCGTGGTTTTGTAAAGGTCCCATCATCATTTTGCTTTCTACCCATCGGAAAACTTTTCGTAAAATTCACGAAATTCAAACTTCGGTCTAATGACAAAAATGAATAAGTAGATTGAAAAGAATTACCTTTTTGAAATGAGTTCAAAGCTGGATTGTAATATGAAACAAGATTGCCGTCAATTACTGCAGACATGGCGTTACCCATTCCCATTCCTCTTGCTCCAAAACCCATTCTGCTAAATGCGCCTACTTTGCTGCTAATGCTTGAAAACTCAGGCTGTGCAATTAAATTAGCACTCATAAAAATAATGATCGATAAAAAAACTTTTTTCAACATTTTCACCAATTTTATCTTAGTACAATTATTTTGCCGTAAACCGGCTCGTCAGAACTTAGATCAATTCTGTAAAAATAAACTCCGTTTGGTACAATGTTTCCAGCTTCATCTCTTCCATTCCAAAATTCCGTATAAGATTCCAACGCACCATCACGCGGGGCATTTTGAAGAACTGTTTTGACCAAGTTCATATCAAAATCAAAAATTCTTAAAGTAACATCCGAAGTGTTTTGGCCTGTACTATATTGAATTTTCAACTCAGTAAATTCAGGGGAAAAAGGATTAGGAAAGGCTTTGGCTTCAATACCGCTTTCAAGTGGATCAGATGATAAATAAACCCGCCATGTTCCGCTCCAAAAACCGCTGATAGGTTCATCTAATCTAGCCAAGCCGTCTCTTGACGAACCAAGCCAGATCAAATTGGAATTATTTTTCGGAGAAACATTCACTGATCTAAAAGATCTTGAAACGATTTTTATTTTTGAAATGTTATCTACTATGTCAGGATTTGCAATCCAAGAAAAACTACTTCCTCTTCTATAAACACTGTTGGCTGTAGCAACCAAAACATCAAATGAACTATTTGTTGGAACGAACGCAATATCAAAAACTTGATCACCTGGTAGTAAAGTTTCCCAAGTATTTCCTCCATTAGAAGTTCTGCTTATTGCATGAAATTCGGTACCGCCATCCTGTCTGTTTGTGGCTGCCCAAACTGAATTGTCAAACTCATTATAACGGATTCGCCAAATTGCATTTCCACTAATTGGATTTTCTTGATTTGTATGACTGAATTTAACCCAACTTTCACCACCGTCAGTTGTTTTATTTATTCCGCCAGCGGTACCGACGTAAATCGTGTTATCATCAACAACTGCAATAGCAGTTACAATGTAATTCGCATGGCCTCTGTTTCCTCTTTTAGGGCCTGCAAAAAAATCTAAATTATCATCCGGACTGATTGAATCCAAGTTATCCGGGGGTAAAATTACTTTCTGCCAAGTTAAACCATTGTCTGCTGATTTACGTAAACCACCTGCAAAAGAAGCAATCCAGATTGCATCGCTTGTGACCCCAATTGATCTTACGAAATTTTCATTTTCTACAATTTGTGCTTCAGTTTTGAGAGTGTTATTTCCGTAGGCAATTAATGTATCTGCTTCATTATCTAACGGCTGATTAATTCTTGTCCAATTCCCTCCGCCATCATTTGAAATTCTTAATCCCGAACCGGTTGGAACATTTGTGCCAAGCACATCTTCATTGCGCCAAGTAGCGGCATAAATTATTCCGTTTTTGTGGTAAACAGTTGCAACAGATTCAGATCCAAATTCGTCTGTTCCATTATAATTCGTCCAGTTCTCTCCGTTATCAGTTGAACGGGATAATCCATTCCCTGTTGCAAGCCAAACTGTATCGCCGACAATTAATATTTCTTCGATATTATTACTTGCTGGCAAAGCATCGTTAATTTTTGCAAGTGTGTTACCACCCAATTTAAATTCTGTTGGGAGTTGCTGCGCAAAACTAAAACTAGTTAATACAAGAATCAGAATAAAATATTTTTTCATTAACGCACTTCTATATTATGAGTGATTGAATTACTTAGCAATCCACTTTTGTCTTTTGCTTGAAATACAA
>JANQIV010000218.1 GCA_028282005.1 Melioribacteraceae bacterium
AATGGTATTGGGCTTTGCTGAAAATTGATAAAATTAAAAAGAAGAATAAAGCTAATAATTTTAAATATGAAGATTTCAAATTATACACTCATTAAAATATTGTTTAAAAATAATTGATAATGAAAAGACAATTAAAGTCAAAAAAGGAATATAAAGTCATTTGATTAATAGCATCTTTTTTGAAATAATTTCCTTCCCCATTTTCATTTGATAAATATATACCCCACTTGGTAGACCGCTAGCATCAAAAGTTATTTTATGATTTCCTTCCTCTTTGATTTCATTAACCAGTCTCTTAACTTCTTTGCCCAACGCATCATAAATGATAATTGTTACTTGGCTTGTTTCACGTAATTCATAACTAATCGAAGTGCTGGGATTAAAAGGATTTGGGTAATTTTGGCTTAAATTAAACCTATAATAATTTTCTGTTTCACTTTGATTGTTAATTAAATTTTCTAATGCAGATTGCTTGGTAGAATCAAAAACATGGTAAGGTTGTGAATAAAGATTTGAAAAGAGAAATACAAAAAACAAAAAAGCTAATGATCTCATAAGCCCTCCGGAGAAATAATCAGTTAAAGAAGGTATTTTTAGATCATTAGCACCTTTAATTTTTTTACTACTCCAAATTATTTTTATTTCAAAATTAACACAAGAAAAAACTCTAACTTTTCAAAAAATTAACATAAGAGCTAAAAATAAAAGATAAAGTATGCCTTTTAAGCTGAAACAGCTTCTTCTTTCTTTATTGTTTTAAATAGCTTGTAATTAAAACTATCAGTTAATGCCGAAAGACTAGCTTTAATAATATTCTCCGAAACACCCACTGTGGACCAAACATTTTCGCCGTCGCTTGATTCAACAAGTACGCGAACTTTAGCTTCAGTGCCGTCGTTTTCGCCGAGTACGCGAACTTTGTAATCAACCAAATGCATGTTAGATATTTCAGGATAAAATGTTACTAGGGCTTTCCGCAAAGCATTATCCAGTGCATTAACCGGACCATCGCCGTCAGAAGCAGTGTGCTCAACTTTACCATCTACTTCAACTTTTAAAACTGCTTCAGAGTATTCTTTTTCATTTTCGTCAAGAAGCACATTAATTTTTGCATAGGTTACGTTGAAGAATCTTTCAAACTCATTTAAGTCTGATCTTAAGAGCAGTTCAAAAGTAGCCTCGGCACCGTCAAATTGAAATCCTTCATATTCTAGCGACTTCAAATACTGCACAAAATTTTTGCTGAAATCTTTTCCGTCCGGTAATTCAATTCCAAGTTCTTTTGCTTTATAACGAATATTGCTTTGTCCGGAAAGATCAGACACAATCACTCTTTGTTTGTTGCCGACAACTTCAGGAGAAACGTGTTCATACATTCTACTGTCTTTTAAAACCGAGCTCACATGTATCCCACCCTTGTGCGCAAAAGCAGATTTACCGGTAAACGGTGAACGCGAATTCGGAACCATGTTCATTACTTCATAAACAAAATGAGAGAGTGAAGTCATGTGAGTTAAGTCTGCTTCGGACTTCGTTTCTTTTTTCAACTTTAATAAAATGTTTGGAATGATACTGCATAAGTTTGCATTGCCGCATCTTTCTCCAAGTCCGTTTATCGTTCCTTGAACATGTACAGCTCCAGCCTCAATAGCAGAAAGAGAATTGGCAACTCCAAGTTCACCATCATTGTGCGCATGAATTCCAATTGGTTTATTAATGTGTTTTTTAACTTCAGTAGTGATGTTAAAAATCTCATGCGGCAAAGAACCACCATTGGTATCGCAAAGTGTGATTACTTCTGCGCCACCTCTTTCCGCGGCTTTAAGCATCTTTAGTGCAAATTTACTATCGTCTTTATAGCCGTCAAAAAAATGTTCTGCATCAAAGATTACTGTTATGCCATTCTCCTTTAAATATTTTACAGATTTATAAATCAATTCTTCGTTTTGGTCATCTGTTAATCCCAAACTTTTTTGGGAATGAAAGCGCCAAGTCTTACCAAAGATTGAAACATAAGGTGTTCCGGCTTCAACAAGTTTGTTAAGATTATTATCAGTTTCAATTTGATCCGGGAATCTCGCGGTTGAACCAAATGCGCAAATCTTTGCGTTTTGTAATTCAAGCTGTTTTACCTTTTGAAAATACTCTTCGTCTTTCGGATTACTTCCGGGCCATCCGCCTTCAATAATATCGATACCGAATTCATCAAGTTTTTTTGTTATGAGCAGCTTATCATGTATCGAAAGGTTTACACCTTCGCCTTGAGTTCCATCGCGTAATGTTGTATCAAATAATTCTATTTTCATTTTTGAAGCCTTTAGTTTTTGTTATTAACTGCCTGTCCTCCGAAGCTTAAGCAAAGGAGGATGTTTCAATCATCCCGGATTTACGTGCGTATTCGAAGAGTCCGCCGGCATTGACGATTTCAGAAACACTTCCGAGATTTTTTAATTTATATTCATTATTCGTTGATAAATTTTTTAACGTGTCGTTTTCAAAATCCAATTCATATTCGTCACCTGTTTTAAATTTGTCACTTAGTTTTTCATTTGATTCATACGGTACGAGGAAACCACCGTCAACAGAGTTGCGGTAAAAAATTCTTGCATAAGATTCAGCAACGATAGCTTTAACTCCAGCTTTTTGTAAAGCAAAAGGAGCGTGTTCGCGAGAAGACCCACATCCAAAGTTTGATCCGCCGATAATTAAACTAAATTCCGACTGCCAATTGTCCCCATTAATAAAAGTGATTCCGCCGTTTGGTAATCCGGCTTGATCTATCGGTACACTCGACAATGCAAAGTGCCCGTATTTTTTTGATTCTTCTTCGTCTGTCAAACTGTAAACCAAATGTTCTGCGGGAATAATTTGATCGGTATCAATATTATTTCCCAGCACATAAACTTTTCCGGTTATTTTATTTCCCATTTAATCTCCATATTCTATAAAAAATTTCTTGGATCAGTTATAATTCCAGTAATTGCAGAAGCTGCAACAGATAATGGTGACGCTAAGTAAACTTCGGATTGTTTGCTTCCCATTCTCCCCGGGAAATTTCTGTTAGTTGTTGATATCACCACATCTTTATCAACCGCTCTGCCGATAGTATCATCCGGACCCCCAAGACAAGCAGCACAAGATGATTGAGCAATCACACAGCCTGCGTCTTCAAATATTTGTTTTAACGAAACTCCATTGTGAGTTTCTATTTCAAGTTGCTTTGCTACTTCAGTACTTGCAGGTACAACAAATGTTGGGACTCTAACTTCGTTGCCTGCAATTAATTTTGCAGCAAATCGGAAATCTGTAATTTTTCCGCCTGTACAGGAACCTATGTAGCATTTTGTAAGTTGAGTACCTTCAACATTTTTA
Organism: Melioribacteraceae bacterium; assembly: GCA_028282005.1. Lineage (GTDB taxonomy): Bacteria > Bacteroidota > Ignavibacteria > Ignavibacteriales > Melioribacteraceae > JANQIV01. The sequence continues at coordinate 3,373 of JANQIV010000218.1, forward strand.
ACTGTGTCCCTGTTGTCCGGGCTATGAGGCTTAGCAACTATCGGTTCAAGTTTGTCAACATCATATTCGTATTTTGCTAAGTACTCTGCATCGTCGTCACTTTTCAAAATTTCGTAAGGTTTGTCCGTTCTTTCTTTCACGTAAGCTTCGGTAACTTCATCAGCTGCGATGATACCGTTCATTCCACCTGCTTCAATCGCCATGTTTGAAAGTGTCATGCGCTCATTCATTGAAAGAGAATAAACAGCTTCGCCATCAAATTCCATAGCGCGATATGTTGCGCCGTCAGTTGTAATATCCCCGAGTATTTGCAGAATCAAATCTTTTGCTGTGAGATATTCCGGCATCTTTCCATGAAAAGTGAATTTTAATGACTCCGGTACTTTCTCCCAGATTTTACCTGTGCCTAAAATAAAGGCTGCATCAGTATTGCCGACGCCGGTTGCGAACATTCCAAATGCACCGGAAGTACAAGTGTGTGAGTCTGTCCCGAATAAAACTGTTCCCGGAATGTTATAACCTTCTTCCGCGAGCGCGATGTGGCAAACGCCTTTGTAGCGTTCTGTTCCAACATCATAATAGTTTTCAAACTCATATTCTTTAGCAAACTCTCTCAAAATATTTACATTTCTGTTAGCATGTTTGTTTGCTGTAAAAATGTAATGATCGGGGAAGATAACGAGTTTATCTTTGTCCCATATTTTTGCGTTCTCACCAAACTCTCTTTTCCAAATTCCGATAGTTGGCGGACCGCAAACGTCATGTGTCATTAACACATCAACATTCAGCCAAACATTTTCCCCGGGTTTTACAACATCTTTCCCAGCTGACTTGGCCAATATTTTTTCTGTAATTGTCATTCCCATTTATAAACTCCTTTACATTGCCCGGCTAACTGAATCCAACTCTTTGAGAGATTCTTCTTGAGCTTTATACAATTCTAGTTGATTAATAGACTGCAAATATGCTTTTGCGCTTGATTCAATGATATCAGTTGAAACGCCTCTTCCGGTGAAGGAATGCTCTTGGTATCGAATTCTTAAAAGCACTTCACCCAATGCTTCTCGTCCAGAAGTAACGGAACGAAGTTGATAAGATTCAACTTTTGGGTTGATACCTAAGGCCCTGTCAATTGCGTTAAACAAAGCATCAATAGGGCCATCACCGGTAGCTGAATCCGCAAATTCTTTTTCTTTGGTTTTGATTTTTACAGTAGCAGTTGGTATGGCCGAGTTTCCGCAGTTTACTTGAAAACAGTCAAGCTCATAATACTCTTGAGTTTTATAGACTTCGTCGCCCATAAGTACACGCAAGTCATCATCAAAAACTTCTTTCTTTTTATCTGCAAGCTTTGTAAAAAGGTCGTAAGCTTTTTTTAGTTCGTCTTCGTTAAGATGATAACCTAATTTCTCCAACCTCGATTTTAAACCGTGTCTGCCAGAGTGTCTGCCAAGCACGATTTTAGTGTTTTCAACACCGACTGATTCGGGTGTCATAATTTCGTAAGTTTCACGGTACTTTAACATTCCGTCTTGGTGAATACCGGATTCGTGTGCAAAAGCGTTTTCGCCAACTATTGCTTTGTTGGGTTGAATAATAACGCCCGTAAACGATGAAACCATTCTGCTGACGTTATAAATTTTCTTCGCTTCAATTTCTGTGTAGTAATCGAACAAATCCTTTCTAACATTCAAAGCCATCACAACTTCTTCAAGTGAGGCATTGCCTGCACGTTCGCCAATGCCGTTAATTGTACATTCAACTTGTCGAGCGCCGTTTTCAACTCCGGCTATTGAATTTGCAACTGCTAAGCCCAAATCATTATGGCAGTGAACACTGATTATTGCTTGGTCAATGTTTTTAACCCTTCGTTTTAATTCGGCTATTTTCTTCCCATACTCCGAAGGCATTGTATAACCTGTTGTATCAGGTATGTTAACAGTTGTGGCACCAGCTTCAATTGCTGCTTCAATTACTTCTGCTAAATAAACTAAGTCGGTTCTGCCAGCATCTTCTGCAGAAAACTCAACATCGTCAACAAATGTTTTTGCATATTGAACCATGTCGTATGACATTTGTAAAACTGTCTTTCTTTTTTCTTGCAGTGTTTTTCCGTATCTGTCATGACCGAACTTACCTATTATGTGATAATCCGATGTACTTGAAAACGTGTGTATCCTTTGTTTGCTTGCGTTTGCTATTGCATCGTAAGCTGCTTTAATGTCTATTTCTTTTGCCCTTGCAAGTCCGGCAATAGTAACGTTAACTTCTCCGGCAATTCTTTTTACTGCTTCGAATTGCGTTGGCGATGAAACAGGAAAACCAGCTTCAATTACATCTACTTTTAACTGTTCAAGTTCTTTTGCAATCTCCAATTTTTCCATCACATTCAATGATGCTCCCGGAGACTGTTCGCCATCTCTTAAAGTTGTATCAAATATTATAATTTTTTCTTTTTCCATTTTATTCCCTCATTACAATGTAAACACACCTAATGATTGGTCGTTAAAAATTTTTTCAAAGTTAGTGATTACTATGTCTGTCATCTCTTCAGTAGTTACAACAGTATCACCTTCCATAGCGATTTCAGCAGTTCTATAGCCTTGATCCAATGTTCTTTCAACTGCATCAAAAATTACTTGTGATGCAGTTGCCATTTCGAAAGAATACTCGAACATCATCGCAGCAGAAAGAATTGTAGCTAAAGGATTCGCAATGTTTTTCCCTGCAATATCCGGCGCGCTGCCGTGGACAGGTTCGTACAATGCGTATTTTGTTCCGAGGCTTGCAGAAGGTAGCATACCTAAGCTTCCGGTTATCATCCCTGAGATATCACTGATAATATCACCAAACATATTTGAAGTAACGATTACGTCAAACTGCTTAGGATCACGGACGATTTGCATTGCAGCATTATCAACATACATATGATTTAATTCTACATCGGGATAATCGGAAGCAACTTCTTCAACGACTTTACGCCAGAATTGTGAAACCTCCAGCACGTTTGCTTTGTCAACCGAAGTAAGCTTTTTATTTCTTCTTTGTGCTGCTTCAAAAGCTTGTTTAGCAATTCTTACAACTTCCTCTTTTCCATAAACCATTGTGTTAAAGCCTTTATGTTCATCGTAGCCGCGCGGTTGTCCAAAGTAAATACCTCCAGTTAACTCACGGAAGACAACATAGTCTGTGCCTTCAATTACTTCTCTTTTTAAGGAAGATGAATCTACCAAAGGTGAGAAGACATTTGTCGGCCTGATATTAGTAAACAAGCCGAGGGATTTTCTGAGTTTTAATAAAGCCGCTTCAGGTTTTAAATGATGCTCAAGGTTCTCCCATTGATAACCACCAACAGCTCCTAGCAGTACTGCGTTTGAGTCGTAGCAAGCCTGCAATGTATCTTCTGTTAAAGGAGTGCCATATTCTTCATAAGAAGCTCCACCGATTAATTTTTCTTGAAGGGTAAAAGAAGTATTAAATTTTTCTGCAGTGTGCTGAATTACTTTTACTGCAGCCTTTGTAACTTCCGGACCAATGCCATCGCCCGAAAGCAGAGTAATTAATTGTGTCATGCTTCAACCTCGACTTTTTTATTTAACCAAGCCATCATGCCTCTAAGAGTTTTGCCGACAGTTTCGATTTGATGCTCACTGTTTTGTTTTCTTAACTCTAGATGGTTTTTCAAACCTTCAGCATTTTCTTTTTTCCACTCTTCTGCAAATGAACCATTTTGAACATCCGCTAAAATTTTCTTCATAGCTTCTTTTGATTCTTTTGTGATAACTTTATTACCCCGAGACATTCCGCCATATTCAGCAGTGTCGCTTACAGAATAATTCATAAGCGATAATCCGCCTTCATAATAAAGGTCAACAATGAGCTTTAATTCATGGAGGCATTCAAAGTAAGCAAGTTCCGGTGGATAGCCGGCTTCAGTTAAAACTTCAAATCCAGTTTTAATTAATTCTGCAGAACCTCCGCAAAGCACAGCTTGTTCGCCAAACAAGTCTGTTTCAGTTTCATCTTTGAAGTTTGTTTCGATTACACCTGCGCGTGTACCACCAATACCTTTTGCCCAAGCAAGTGCAAGATCTTTTGTATTACCTGAGAAGTCTTGATAAACAGCGATCAAGCAAGGAACGCCATTGCCTTCTTCAAATGTTCTTCGCACAAGATGCCCGGGGCTTTTCGGTGCGATCATCATTACATTTACATTTGCAGGTGGAGCTATCCATTTATAGTGAATATTAAAACCATGTCCGAATGCAAGAGTATCGCTCTCTTCCAAGTAAGGTGCAATTGATTTTTCGTAAACTTCTTTTTGATGTTGGTCGGGAATTAAAACCATAATTACGTTAGCCCATTGGCAAGCTTCTTCAACTGTTTTAACTTCAAGTCCGGCTGCAGAAGCTTTTTCCCATGATTTACTTGATTCTTTAAGTCCGACGCAAACATTGAGGCCACTATCTTTTAAACTTAGTGAATGAGCGTGCCCCTGACTTCCGTATCCAAGCACAGCAATTCGTTTATCGTTTAATAACTCTAGGTTTGCATCTTCGTTATAATAAACTTTCATGTTTTATACCTCTTGTTGTTCTTTATATTGATTTGTATAGTTTATTTGTTTTCCTCTTTTAAGGGCTACAGTTCCTGACCGTGCAACTTCCTTTATTCCAAAAGGAGCAAGCACATTAATTGACGCTTGAATTTTATCAGGCGGACCTGTTACTTCGATCATCATTGTTTTGTTTGTGATGTCGACTATTTTACCGCGGAAGATGTCGCAAATATTTTTGATTTCTTCCATCGAGCCATTTGTTAAGCCTACAGTAACTAAAGCTAACTCTCTTTCAATATGGTTTTGACTCGACAAATCAACAACTTTAATTGTATCTATAAGCCTGTTTAATTGTTTAATTACTTGATCGAGAATTTGATCATCACCTTGTGTTACAATAGTCATTCGTGAAACTTCTTGTATTTCAGTCTCTCCGATTGATATGCTGTGAATGTTAAATCCCTTTCCACTGAACATTGTTGCTACGCGGTCAAACGCACCGAAAGTATTTTCTACGAGTACTGAGATTGTTCTTTTCATTTTACATCATCCTCTTTGGATTTAATCTTTTAACCATCATGTCGGAGATTGAAGCTCCTGAAGGAACCATTGGGAATACCATATCTTCCTTTACGACTTTAAATTCAACGAGCACTGGCCTGTCGTTTATTTCAAAAGCTTTATCAATTAATGAATCGACTTCTTTGGGATTATCAGTAGAGAAGCCTTGTACACCCATTGCTTCAGCTACTTTAACAAAATCAGGGTTGCTGCTTCCCAAATCAGTGAAACTGAATTTTTCTGCATGGAATAGTTCTTGCCATTGGCGAACCATTCCAAGGAAGCTGTTATTCAAAATGAAGAACTTAATTGGGAGTTTGTGATGAGCAGCTGTTATTAACTCCTGCATGTTCATTTGGAAACCACCGTCGCCATTAAATGAAACTATAGGTCTATCCGGACATGCAAAAGCCGCTCCGATTGCAGCGGGTACCGAAAAGCCCATTGTTCCCAAACCACCGCTGGTTAAGTTTGATCTTGGATGATTAAATTTATAATACTGTGCGCTCCACATTTGGTGCTGACCAACATCGGTAACGACAATTGCGTTACCATTTGTCTTTTCCGAAACTTTTTCTATAACATATTCTGTTCTTAATTTTCCATCTTGATCTTCATATGCTAAAGGACAATCATCTTTCCATTGATTGATTTGCTTCCACCAATCATCTATTTGAGGTTTCTTTGTCATCTCTGCTGCAAGTTCTGCCATAATGTGTTTTACATCTCCAACGATTGGTAGATCAACCAACACATTTTTGTCAATACAAGTAGGATCAATGTCTACATGGATTTTATAAGCGTTTGTTGCGAAGGTATCTATCTTTCCTGTTACTCTATCATCGAACCTTGCGCCTAATGCTACAAGTACATCACAATTGTTGACAGCTTGATTTGACCAATAAGTACCGTGCATTCCCAGCATTCCCAATGATAAGTCATCAGTTCCGGGATATGCACCAAGCCCTTGAAGAGTCATAGTTACAGGAAGATTATTTTCTTTTGCTAAAATTTCTAGTTCCTTTGTGCCATCGCCCATAATTACACCGCCGCCAACATAAAGCAATGGACGTTTAGCTTTACTAATTACTTCTGCAGCTTTTTTAATTTGGTTGAAGTGCCCCATATAAACGGGCTTGTAGCCTTTAATATCAATTTCATCCGGATATTCAAATTCGGTTTCGGAACCAATAACGTCTTTAGGCAGATCGACTACTACTGGCCCAGGTCGTCCCGTTGTCGCAATGTAAAATGCTTTGCGGATTGTGCTTGCTAGTTCGTCAATGTTTCTTACAAGAAAATTGTGTTTTGTAATTGGCCTCGTAATGCCAACGATGTCTGCTTCCTGAAAAGCATCGTTGCCGATTAAGTGTGAAGGTACCTGACCAGTAAAAACAACTATTGGAACTGAATCCATGTAGGCATCAGCAATACCGGTAACTGTGTTTGTTGCACCTGGTCCCGATGTAACTAATACTACGCCTGGTTTGCCGGTTGCTTTTGCATAACCTTCTGCCATGTGTGTCGCGCCTTGTTCATGGCGAACAAGTATGTGCTCAAGAAAATCAACGTCGTAAAGTTTTTCATAGATTTTCAAAACCGCACCTCCAGGATAACCGAAGATGTGTTTAACATCCTCTTGTTTTAGACATTCAAAAAATATGTCCGCACCGGAAAGTTTTTTCTTTTGGCTACTCATTTTAGCCCTCTCTCTATTTATGTTTATTGTTTATTTTTAAAATCGCTCCTTTGCTGGCAGAGGTAACCATGCTGGTATACCTTGCCAGATAACCCTTTTTAATTTTAGGTTCAAACTCAGGTAAATTTTGTAAACGTACTTTTATTTCTTCGTCTGATAATTCTACGTTAATAGATTTGTTCGGGATATCGATAGAAACTATGTCGCCTTCATTGATTGCTGCGATAGGGCCACCTGAAGCTGCTTCAGGGGAGATGTGCCCTATACAAGCTCCACGCGTACCGCCTGAAAACCTGCCGTCTGTAATTAACGCAACTTTATCACCAAGTCCCATTCCCATTATTGCGCTTGTTGGTGAAAGCATCTCAGGCATACCCGGCCCCCCTTTAGGTCCTTCGTAACGGATGACCACAACTTCGCCCTCTTGAACTTCTTTTTTTAAGATTCCGCTTAACGCATCTTCTTGTGAATTGTAAATTCTTGCGGGACCTTTGTGCACCAGCATTTTCTCATCAACTGCTGCGGTTTTAACTACGCAGCCTTCAGGTGCGATGTTGCCGAACAGTACTGCTAAACCTCCTTGCGCGGAATAAGGATTATTTGCCGAGCGTATAACAACAGGATCTTTTATATCAGCTCCAGAAATATTTTCTCCTAATGTCTTTCCTGTTACTGTAATGGTAGATTTATCTATTGCATTTTCTACATTTGTAAGTTCGTTTAATATTGCAGAGATTCCGCCTGCTCTGTCAACGTCTTCCATGTGTACAGTTTTTGAAGCGGGACTTACTTTACATAAGTAGGGTGTACGATCTGCTATTTCATTTAGTTGATGAAGATCAAATTCAAATCCCGACTCAAGTGCAATAGCTATAGTGTGAAGAATAGTGTTAGTACTTCCTCCCATTGCCATATCAAGTGCAAACGCATTGCGAAAGGCTTCCTCAGTAAGTATGTCGGAAGGTTTTATATCATCTTCGATTAATTTTACAATTCGAGAACCGGCTTCTTTTACCAGTTCTTTTCTTTTAGGATCAATGGCAAGTATAGACCCATTGCCCGGTAAAGCCAACCCCAATGCTTCCATCAAGCAATTCATTGAATTTGCGGTAAACATACCTGAGCAAGATCCGCAAGTGGGACAACTAACAGTTTCCAGTTCTGTTAATTTACTTTCACTCATTTCCCCTTTTTGAAATTTACCAACAGCTTCAAATACTGTTACCAGATCACTTTTGCCGCCATCAGAAGTAATGCCTGCTTTCATTGGTCCGCCGGAAATAAATATTGTTGGTATATTAATCCTTGCTGCTGCCATTAACATACCGGGTACTATTTTATCGCAGTTCATTATGCAGACCAAACCATCAAGCCTATGAGCTTCGGCAACAGTCTCCACACTGTCTGCAATTAGTTCTCTGCTGGCTAATGAATAACGCATGCCGATGTGGCCCATAGCAATACCATCATCAACACCGATGGTATTGAATTCAAAAGGTACACCGCCGGCATCCCTCACTGCTTGCTTTGCTATTTTACCAAACTCCTGCAAATGAACATGCCCAGGAATCAGATCAATGTATGAGTTACAAATGCCAATGAAAGGTTTTTTAAAATCTTCGTTGCTTTGAATTACTCCAGTTGCGCGAAGTAAACTTCTGTGGGGTGCTTTGTCGAATCCTTTTTTGATTAAATCAGATCTCATAATTTTTCCTAAATTTTGTATAACTCTTCAATTAGATACAACAATCTCGGCCCCGGCCAATCCCGAAGTTCTTAAATTTTTATTTGTGATTTTATTTTATGATTTCGGAATTGACCTTGTATGTTAGCCCACGAGTATAATAATACCGAGTAGGCTAATAATAATAATTCCGATAATGTTGATAATAATTAAAGAGGGGTTATTTACAATAGACACAACACTGCTAATGTTCGCAGAAGTTATAAATGATATTTGTGATTGTGTGTTGTGCATAGTTTCTAAAAAAATTTCGTCCAAGATAGTTTGCCATTTCAAGTTTGTCAAGGCTAAAATGTAAATTGTATATTAATATTGATTTCGTCTTTAATTGTACTACATAGTTATATGTTTGCTTAATTATTACTATGTAGTAATCTACAATATTGTAATGGTGGTAAGGGTTTGCGAGTTTATTTATAATTACCAACTGATATTAATTTTGGAAGGTTAGTACAAAGGAGCTTCCAATGCCTTTTGCACTTTGAACATCTATTAGAATTTTATTGAGGTCGCAATATTTTTTTACGAGTGCCAAACCTAATCCATTACCCTCGTATTTTCTTGTGTAGCCATTTTGTTCCTGGCTGAAAGGAGTAAACAAATTACCAATATAGTTCTCACTAATCCCAATTCCGGAATCCTTTATGATGGCTTTTATCTTGCCGTTAGAGTCTTTCGATAAACTAATTTCTATACAGCCTTTCTCAGTGTATATGATTGCATTTTCAATTAGTTGTCTAAAAATTTGTTCAATGGAAAATTTATCCGCGCTTATTATTATTTCGGTCATATTATTATTAGTAACTAATTCTAAATTTTTCTTTTTGGCTTTGGGGTGATAATCTTTTAACAAAGGCATGATAATATCTTTCTGCAAATCTAAATCTTCTTTTTTATAATTATAATTCCCCGATTCAATATCTGCGGTGTTTAAAATTAAATCTACTGTTCTGATGATTCTGTTTCCGGCATTAGACATAACTTCGAAGAGGTTCTTCTGTTCTTCAGTTAGCTTATCTTCAAATTCTTCTTTTATAATAAAACTGAAATTTAACAGTGTACTTACCGGGGTTCTTATTTCATGTGACATTTGTGCGAGGAATTCTGATTTAAGTTTGTCGGAACTTTCCGCTTGTTCCGCTTTTTCTTTTGATTTAATTAGCTCTAGTTTTGATTCTTCTCTCTGGATAGCCCCGCCAATACTGGCCGCTACTGCTTTTAAAATTGATACCTCGGAAATAGACCAGATCCTTTTTGTTTTACACTCATCAAAACCAATGAATCCCCAAAACTCATTATTTACAATAATTGGGAAAACTAAAATAGATTTTGTTCCTGTCGCTTCAAATCTACTTCTAATTGTTTCATTGAGCTCATCAATAACACCTGAAACCGGAAGTCTTGATTCAAGAATATCATACCAATCGTATAAATCAGCTTCGTAAGATAGTATATCGCAACTTTCATCGATAATGTTGTTATCTGAACTCCATCTAAATTTTCTTTCAGTCTTTTTTTGATAGTCAGAATTATCTACAAAGTTTTTATAAATATGAACGCCGTCAATGTTAAGTGCTTTCCCCAAAAATTGTAAAGAAGTTTTGATCGCGAAATTGAAGTTTGATTCCGAAAGTAAGTTATTTGCAGCCTCTGCTACACCATTTAATAAAACTATTTGTTTTTTGATCTCCGTTTCGTTTTTCTTTCTCTCGGTTATGTCGATGAAACTTTCTAAATATATGTTTTGATTTCCGATAACAATTTTTGAGATTGTTCTCAAAACCTGAATCTCTTTACCGTTCTTATCTACTATAATACTTTCAATATTTTTGTTTAGTATCTCTTCGTAATTGAAGTATTGTCCGTCTTTGTTTAGTGCGCAGCGTTTAGTGTTTATCAAATCTTCCTTAGAAACGTTCAATAGTTTTAATGCTGCATAGTTTGCATCAATAATTTTGCCTGTCAACCGCTCTATTACCAGAACAGATGTTAATATTGAATCAATTATTACTTTTAGTTCTCTTTCACTTTGCCGTAGGATTTCTGTTTTGGCAGCAACAATTTGATCAAGCTCTCCTTTGGTTACGTAAAGTTCTTTTTCAATTTTTTTACTGTGTAAAATATAAGCCATCTGACTTGCGAGGAGATTGAAGTAACCAAGAATTGCAGGATTGTACTGCTTATTAATTGTCATTCTTAGTAGAATTATGCCTTGAATACCTTCTGTAGAAATTACAGGTATGATAACGAATGATTTGCTGGTGTTTTTTTTTGTATCGACGAGTTTCCAATTAATTGCTGAGGCTTTGTCTAACACTTCTGCGATACCTCCTTCTTCTAAGATTTCATCAAAATAAGAAACAATTTGTTCTTTATTTTGCTCATCAGTAGTATTACTTAAATGAAAGTCAAAAGAATCAGTAAAGAGTGAAAATAGGGAAGCAGATTTAATGTCAGGAATAAGTAAATAATTTTTTAACGCATAAATTATGATTTCAGAAATTGATTCATTTCTGAACTGAACCTGATTGAAGTTAATAACTTCTTTGATGAATTCCTTATAAGATCTGTTTTTCATTAATTGTTGCTCACCCAAATATAAAGCTAAATTTTACTTCAGAAAGCTAGACTATACTACTTTTGTCTTATATTCGGAAAGGATATCGTAAAAGTTGAGCCGAGCCCTTTCTCACTTTCCAGCGAGATATTAATTTTATTCAATTCGCAATATTGTTTTACCAGTGCAAGCCCTAATCCATTTCCCTCATATTTTCTAGTATATCCGTTATCTTCCTGTGAAAAAGTGTTAAATATTTTTGGTAGGTATTTATCTGATATTCCAATACCTGTATCGATTATTGAAACATTCAAATTTTTGTTTATGTCATCGAATAGTTTTATTTCAATATGTCCCTTATTTGTATACTTAATAGCGTTATTGATAAGATTGTTAAATATTTGATCAACAGAGTAAAAATCTGCAAACACTTTGGTTTTTTCTGTATCAATATTTAATAACATTTCAAGATTCTTATCTGTCGCCATTTTGTGATGTTCTTTATATAATGGTTTCAATACATCGGTATTTAGGTCAATCAGCTTGGGATTGTATTCGTAAAGTCCTGACTGAATTTCATTCATGTTTAAAATCAAATCTATCGTACGAATAATTCTTCTTCCGCCACTGTAAATTATTTCAAATGTATCTTTCAGTTGTTTATTGAGATTATCCTCAAACTCCATTTGCAGTAAACTAGAATGGCTAAGAATTGAATTAAGCGGAGTTCTAATTTCGTGTGAGATCTGCGCTAAAAATTCTGATTTCAATCGATCAGCTTTTTCCGCATCTTCTTTAGCTTTAATAAGCTCATTGTTAGTGTCTTCTCTTTGTATAGCACCGCCAATATTTGAAGCCACAGCTTTCAGTATTGATTCTTCGGTTAATGACCACTCCCGTTCCTTTGTGCAATCATCAAAACCAATAAATCCCCAAAATCTATTGTTGACATGAATAGGAACAACAAAAATGGATTTAACATTAGACTCCTGTTCCATCTCCTGAAGTTTGTTACTCATATTCTTTGTCAATTTTGAGATTGGTTTATTTGCCGAGAGTATTTCATACCAGCCAATCAAAGCATCATGATAATATAGTTTTGTATTTAACGAAAATGTGTTTTCTTTTGATCTGTTCCAGTGGTAAATTTTCTCTGCGTAGATCTTATTAATTTTTAAATCGAATTTATTTTCATAAATGTAAACTGTATCTATTTCCGAAGCTTTTCCTAAAAATTCCAAAGCATTATTAATTGAATATTCAAAATTAGGTTCCGTCAAAAGTGAATGAGCAGATTCCGCAACACCGTCTAACAATTGTTTCTGTTTATTAATTTCTTCTTCATCTTTCTTTCTATCCGATATATCGATAAAACTCTCAAGATAGATTTCATTGTCTCTTAAAAGGAATCGAGACAATGTTCTCAAAACTGGAATTACGTTTCCTTTGTTATTGATAAGAATTGATTCGGAAACTTTATCCTCATGTCTATAATCATTAAGATTGTCTTTATCAGATTGTTTTGGGATCCATTGATATCTTGAAGTCCCGATAACCTTTTCTTTTTCAACTCCTAATATTTTTAAGGCGGCATGATTAACATCTATTATAACATCTGTGTTTTTTGAGATGATAAAAACCCCTGTTAAAATAGAATCAAGTATTGATTGAAGTTCTCTATTATTTCTTTTAATCCGTTCTGTTCTGATCGCAATTTTTTGTTCAAGCTGAGTTTTAATATTGTGCAGTTCTTTTTCGAGCTTTTTGCTGTGGTGTAAGTATGCAAATTGATTTGAATGCAGAATGATTAATGAAATAATAGGTCCTTCAAATTCAATAAAACTTGCGGATAGCGATAGTAAAAATAATCCTAAAATACCACCAGGCGAGATTACAGGAATAATTAAAAATTTTTGCTCCACCTTTTTTGAGGTTTCCCAGTTTACACAATCTCCAGTATCTAGCGATTCAGTTATTGCTCCTTCCTCAAGCATTAATTCAAAGTATTCTGAAATTAAACTTTTATCTTTTGGTGAAGTTGTGCTGCTAAGCCTAAATTCAAAATCTGTTTCATCTAAAGCGAAAAAAGAGGCAGAGATTATGCTTTCCAATGAAGTAAAAATTTTTAAGGCAGATTCTGTAATAACGGAAAGAGATTCATTTCGAAATTGATTCTTGCCAAACTCTTTTACTTGATTAGTGAATATTGTTGATGGCTTTTTTTCATAATCTATATTCATCTTTTATTAAGTCATGCTTTTAAGATAATAATATTTTGTTTGTCTCTTCAAAGTTTTGGATCAGCAAATCGTAATTAGTTACAAAAAAATCTTCTTTTAGTTTTATACTTTCGTAAGCTTTCTTGTTCATCCTTGGAATTAAATTATCTCCCGGATAACCCAGATTAAGAGCCCTGGCAGCAATATCAGCTATATGTACGGAAGAGACTAGTTGATTTGTAGAAGCATCGGAAATACCACTGTGGTGGTATCTAATTGCATTCCTTATCGAATTTGGAATTTTCCATTTTTCGCAAAGTAAATCGCCAAGAGTAGAGTGGTCAAAACCAAATACTTCTTTTTCGGCATCTTTAATCAGGCACTTTTTCTCTTCAACAAAAGTAAGCACTTTAATATAGTCTTCTTCAGCAAATTCAAAAAAAACAAGCTTGCCAATGTCATGCAGAATTCCGGCAATAAAATAATTTTCAAGATTTTTTACTTCAATTGAACTACCGACCAACCGCGTTATAATTCCTACTGCGATTGAATGCGACCAAAATTCTGAAGGCCTGAAGTTTAAAAGTGTTTTATTTTTCTTGAATAAATTTATAACAGAAAGTGCAAGAATTAGGTTTCTTACTTCATTTAATCCCAGATACATAATTGCACGCGAAATCGTGTCAATTCTTCCGGCAAATCCATAAAATGCAGAGTTAACTACTTTTAACACTTTTATTGAAGCAGCTTGGTCGCTTGAAATTATTTTTGTTACATCATCATTTGAAACACGCGGATTTGTCATCGCATCAGATAGCTGCGAAAATACTGTGGGCAATGTTGGTATTGCTTTTATTTTATGTACAAGACTATTCAGATTTTTCATGGCTGAACTTCGAAATTAAATCCTTAACTGCTTTATTTAAACTGACCTCATAGAGGTTATGTTCAATCGGGGTTTCGGGCTGCCATAATAATCTGTTTTCAAATTTAATTTTTGCTTCGTTTCTTAAATCATTGTTTTCAATTATATCATTTTCACTAGATTCATTTTTTATAGTGATTACTTTTATTCCCCAAGTTTTGAATAACCTTGAGTGCTTAGGCATTAATTCAATACCTGAATTCAAAAGTATTTGTCCGTATCTATTCATTATCGGAGCAGCTAAAACCATCCCTGGTTTCACTTCTTCAACATTTATCAAAGAAGACATAATAATTCTATTTTTTAGTTAATAATCGATAAGAGGAAAAAATAGTTTAATAGGTTTAAATAAATAATAATTTAAATCACAATATTGAGGGGAGCCGGAATTATCCGGCTCAGAGAATTTATTTGGTATATTCCATTATAAAATTTCTGTATTCATTTCCGTCGGGTCCAGGCATAAACATTTCCAGATTGTAAGAATTTTCGCTTACAAGATTAAAAACTACTCTGTATTCAAGATCCTTTTTTAACATCGGATTATACATTGAACCAGTCATTTCGATGGAATTATTCTCGGAATTATAACTTCCTTTACTTATTGATAAACCTGTTCCCATATTGTCAATCCAGGTACTAAAGTATTCTTTTTTACCATTGTCATAGCCCATAATTCCCCTGCCTTCAAAAGGCATTCCGAATGACATGCCGGTTTGCTTCATAGATAAATATCTGCCTTCAAAAATCATTTTATTTACTACCTTCCCTTCGTCAATATTTGGTTCTGCGCCGGGATACATCCAAAAAGTAGTTTTTACATTCCATTCGCCCACTATTTTTTCCAGACCTTTATGTGCATCGCCCGGAGTCATATATTCCATCCAAGCTTTTTGTTCTTCGGTCATTTCTTGTTGCTGGTCTTGTGCTGTTATTAAACCACCTAATAAAACCAATAGCATTAAAAAAAATGTTGCTCCTTTCATATTGCCCCTCAAGATTGATTTATCGAAAAGTTTTATGAATATAAAAAAATGTAAAAATCCGTCAAAATGAAGAAATCGTAAAACTATTTTGAAACCCGAAAATTGCATTTTTTTACTGACCGGAGATTTATATTTTTCTTAAACTGTCTAAAAGGGACAAAATGGAGACTTTAATAAAATAGGAGAATTTAATGAAATATATATTTACACTTTTTGTTTTGATATTTTCGCTTTCAAACGCGCAATATAAAGAACTAATTTTACAGCCAGGTGAAAAAGATGGCACTGATGCCTGGGTCTGGTCTTTTGATCCGGCAAGGGAAGTGAACTTGGGTGAAAAGAACGAAAGCAATGGTGGATTAAATAATGTTTTGCGCGCTGAAGTTTGGAAATGGGGCGGCAAAAGTGAGTCTGATACAATAAGAGGATTAATCAAGTTTGACCTTTCGGAAATACCAAAAAAATCTTCAGTGATAGAGGCAAAGCTATCCCTTTATTATTTTGCCAACGAAGGATTCACACCACAGCTTGGAAATAACGAAGTATTAATTCGGAGAGTCTCAGAAGCTTGGGACGAATCAAAAGTTAATTGGGTTAACCAGCCTGCTGCAACTGAGCACAACCAAATTTTAGTTCCGGCAACTACATCGCAAAATCAAGATTATATCGATATTGATGTGAGAAACCTTGTGCAGGAAATGGTTTACTTCCCGGAAAACAATTTCGGGTTTTTACTGAAACTGAAAAGTGAAGTTGAGTTTAATGGAGTTTCATTTGCATCAAGTGAAAATGAAGATAAAACAAAACACCCCAAGTTAGTTATAAAATACATTCCTTTTGAATAATTCGTGAAAATTTCAGCCTTTACTAAAACAAAGTGGGGCTGAAATTACCTTCAAAATTAAACAAGATAGCAAGTGCTAAAATAAAACAAGTTTGTACTAGTTGAGTATAAAGGGGCAATTTTATATTTTATGCTTAATATAAATCTGCCTTTGTGACCACAACAAATAAAAATATTGCTAAGAATTCTAAACCAAAACTTCTTGATCAATTGAGGTTAAGTTTAAGGACGAACAGGTACAGCAAAAGTACCGAAGACTTATATTTAAAGTGGGTAAAGGAATTTATTCTGTTCAATCAAAAACAGCACCCCTCTAAACTCACTAAAGAACACATAGAAAAATATTTAACACATTTGGCGGTTGAAAGAAAAGTATCAGCAAGTACACAAAATCAAGCTTTGTGTGCAATTGTATATTTATATAAGAAAGTTTTGGAAAAAGATTTCGGCTGGCTTGAGAATGTTACCAGGGCATCAAGAAACAAAAGGCTTCCGGTTGTACTTTCTAAAAACGAAGCAATTGAAATAATAAAAAATCTACAAGGTACGCCAAAACTAATTGTTTCAATATTGTATGGAAGCGGACTTAGATTAAATGAATGTCTTAAACTTAGAGTGCTGGATATTGATTTGGAAAACAAAATTATTGTTGTAAGAAAAGGGAAAGGGGATAAGGATAGAACGACTGTTTTATCTTCATCATTAATCCCAAAATTAAGAGCACACATTAACAATATTCTGAGAATACATCATGCTGATTTAGGCAGAGGCTACGGTGAAACTATTTTGCCTGATCAGCTTGAGAAAAAATATCCAAATGCAGCAAAAGAATTTAAATGGCAATTTGTTTTTCCTGCACAAAAAAGAAATGAAATAAAAGAAAAGAATAAATTTATACGGTATCATATTCATGAATCATCCATTCAGAAAGCTGTTAGGCAAGCAGCTATTATTTCTGGAATAGAAAAAAAAGTGGGCCCGCATACTTTTAGACATTCGTTTGCCACTCAATTATTGAGTGATGGATATGATATTAGAACAATACAAGAGCTTTTGGGGCATAAAAGTTTAAAAACAACCATGATATATACTCATGTTTTAAGGAACATTACCGGAGTCAGGAGTCCTCTGGATTAAATTCTTTTCAAGGGATGTTAACAGGAATAAAATAATTATTTCTTGGTTTTGTAAGTAATTTTAATAAAAGCAGATACAAAAAATACTAGGTGCGCGATATTGCAAATAATTCCGTTTAAACAGAAAATAACGCGGAACGTTATCCTAGTTAAGACTTCCGTATAATTATATGTTATATTTTGAAAAGATGAAAAAGAAATCATTAGTTGCAGTGTGCGATATCCTTGGATTTAAGAATCTTATTATGAATAATAATGTTGAAGATGTGGCAAATCATTCAATCAAATTTTTGAAACGATCATTGCAACATTCATTAACACATGAAGATTATTTTGCAGAAGAGCTTTCAATGCCAGAACTTAAAGCCCAAAGTAAAATAGGCTTTGCTATTTTTTCAGACACAATACTTTTATACACGCGTGAAGATACAGATGAAGATTGTAGAATTCTATTAGAAACTTGTGGTTGGTTATTATTCGAGAATATATTCAATATTTCCACAAGATTAAGAATCGGAATCTCATATGGCGAAACATTTATCAATGAGGATGAAGATATTTATATTGGGAAAGCCATTGTTGAGGCTCATGAACTGGAAAAAAAGCAAGAATGGGCTGGTGGTGCATTAACAGAAAAAGCCGAGAATAGAATCCCAGATTTTGTAAAAACAGAGTTTTTATACAGAGATAATATTATAAATGGTAGAATATGGAATTGGTGGTTAATTTATTATAATGTCCCATTGAAAAATAATAGAACTACAAAACTACTTTCAATAGACTGGACAAGGGGAATTCATAGTTATAATAAATTTGAATGGTCCAAAAATCATCCAGAACCATCTGAGGAGGAAGAGTTACAAAAGAGGGATATTGTAATTAAATGGAGAAACACAAAAAAGTATCATGAAGATGTTTGTCGGGATTGTTCAAAAAGTTAAGTCAAAAAATAACCAGCAGCTCAACCCGAACGCCGATGTTGGTAGGCGGTAGATTGTAAAAAGTAAGTTAGAAGTTTTTAATATAAATTGTGTTTAAGTAAATAAGTAAAGCGTTCTCGAATTATCGGACGTAACAAAGTGACCAGCAAATCGTTGTTGCAAATAAAAATAACAACGTTTGCATAAAAATTGGGTTAATCAGTTTTACCTAATCATTGTTGTTTTGGGCGTCGGGTTATCAGCAACACCGTTAGGCGTAATAAATGAGAAATAGAAATATCATAATAGTTGTGTTTACTATTTTAGTTTTAACTGCACTATTTTGGAAACACCTTCCGCTTGAGTTTACCAGAAAAATTCGAGCTAGTGATCTAAATGATGAAGCTAACGCAATAATTATTCAAATGTACAAAAATGAAGCAACTGTTAATTCAATAGATCATGGGATAGAATTATTAGAACAAGCAATTCAGTTGGATAGTAATAATACTACATACATCACAAATCTTATGAAACTCTATCGGAATAAAAAAGAATTTCAAAAGAATTTAGCGTTAACTAATAAATTGATAAGTATTAACCCGAATGATGCTGTAGTTTATCTACATCGAGGGCTAATCTATGAAGAGTTGAGTGACACAAATAATGCAAAATACAATTTCAACAAGTCACTCAATATTGTAAATAATAGAGTTAATTTAGATCTTTCAGAAGGTGAAAGAATTACGTGCATTAATATTTATCAGCATTTTAAAAGATATAGACGTGCATCTCAAGAACTCTTTAAATTAAAAACTAAATATCCAGAATCACCATTTTATGATATTCTAGTTAATGAATTGCCGGATTCTATTAAGAATTATTTAGAAGTACTAAGTCAAAAATAAATAAATTACGCCTAACCAGCCGCTCAAGCCGAATGCCGTTTTCATTTGGGTGGAACTTGTAAATTGAAAATTTGAGGTTTTATTAAAGTTTGCATTTCAGTGAAGTGAAACTTAAGGTTTAATTGAATACTTATTTTTGCTCGATCTGAATTAAGATTTGTGTCGGAAGAAGAACTCGTTTTGTGAAAAATATTGAATTTAGAAATCACAATTTATTTTGTGCAACTTGGTAAGTTATAAATAAGAAGTTTGATTTTAGTGTAGAACAAATATTAAAATTCGTTATAAAAGATTTAATTTAGTTTTTATAGAAAAATAGTTTTTTAAGTAATGTAGTCCGGCAGCTGCCGGATTTGCATAAAATTAATGTTGACCGTGTAGCTTTTGCTTAGTTGGTTTTGGGCATCGGCTTATCGGCAACGCCGTTAGCCCTCTTTTTAAAATTGAAGGATATTTAAATGAAGTTTTTAAAATACTTCTCAATATTTATTCTTTTTATAAATATCAGCTTTGCTCAAAAGGAGTATGCCGGACAAAGCATTGAAGATATTTTAAGTTTGCCTGAAAATGAAATAAGCCTTTGTATCGCTACTTTGGTTTTAGCAAAAGATTTTTATCCTGATATGAAAGTTGAAACCTTTCTTCATGTGCTTGATTACATGGCAAAAAGATTTAAATACTACTTTGGTGATTACACAACCCCAGAAGAAAGAATAGGAGCACTTAACTCGTTTATTTATAGAAAAGGTTACTGGAATGATGAAATTACTTTTACATATACAGAAGATGTAAATCCTACCAATGAAATTAACAATATGTTTATAAACGGTTATCTTGCTACAAAAAAAGGTTCATGCATAACCATGCCGATGTTGTACTTATTAATTGGTGAAAAACTTGGATGGCCGATTTATCCTGTTGCAGCACCTAGACATTTTTTTGCACGTTACATAACTGACGAATTCACAACAATTAATTCCGAATTGAATATTGAAACAACCAGCGGCGGAATTATTTATCCCGATAAAGCATTCATTAATGATATGAGCATCCCTGAAAAAGCAATTGAAAATGGTGTTTACATGAAAACATTGACAAAGAAAGAATACATTGCTTCATTACTAAGTATGAGTGCAAATAAATTTGCAGAAAGGCAAGATTTTCAAAGAGCAAGATATCTTTATGAACTCTCGATAAAATATTATCCAGCATTGGCAATTGCTTATAGGAATTTAGCAAGGCTCAACTATACAGAAGCCGGAATACTTGATGCAAAAATGAAAAGTGAAATAAATGCAGAAAATGCTTTCTATAAAATGTCGGGTGGAGATAATGCCGAAAGAACAGCATCCATATTTAGAATAAAAGAAAAGTATGAGTTGCCAATCCATTAAAAAATGAAAGCCTATTATGAAAACAAACAAAAAGCACTTGACCTGGGATTTGTTGAAAATGCAACGTATGATTATTTCAAATCACAAACAGAACAACTAAAAGAATACCAAATAGAAGGAAAAAATGAAAACATTCAAATACGTTAAACCGTTTTTATTTGTGTCACTAATCTTTTTACTTTTTACAAACAACATTGAAGCAAGAAGGTACTACAATCCAAGATTAGGTATTTGGCTAACAACCGATCCGCTTTCTGATAAATTCCCAGGTTGGAGCCCGTACAATTATGCCTTTAATAATCCATTAAGATTTGTAGACCCAGATGGACGAAATCCATTTGAATTTGGAACTAAATTGGCAAATCGGCTAATTATAATGGATGCAGAACAAAAAGTTTTTAGAAGACTAACAATTGAATTTCAAAGATCAGGAGCATTACCCAAAGGTGCTGATGGGCCTGCAGATGCATGGAGACATGTAGCTACAAGTAAATACTTCACGGAAAATTATGGAGCAACAATTGCCAAAACATTAGGATTATTGAATGAGGGAAAAGCTGTAATCAAAATGATCGGAATGGATTCTAAAGAAAAAGAATTAAATAAAAAACAAATTAAAATGGACATAAAAAATAATAAAATTGGTAGAGAATTAGCTGGGAAAAAAGTGGATTTATTAAAAAAAGCAAACGAAGGAGAATTTAACACTCTAAATCCAAATAAGAATAATGATCCTTACAAAAAGGATGAAGAAAAAGAAGATGAGGAAAATAATGAAAACAATAATTAAAATAGCATTTCTATCAATTACTGTAATTATTTCTTCATGTTGCCCAGATTATGAGATTACAATTTATAACGGAAACTATAATCAAATAGAAATTAATAATAGGAAATTTGCAGAATTTATATGTGAACAGAATGTATTTGAAGAAAAAGGATATTTTATTTTGTCTTTAGATTCTGGTATAAATAAGTTCAAAATTATTATGAATGATGGATCAATCGTCGACACTTCTATTTTTATTAGTGGCGAGGTTTATTTAGGTGTCGATTTGGAAAACAAAACTCTGATTGGCTTTTAGAATTATTTATTTTCTCTTTTGGGATTGATTTAAATTTAAGGGCTAACAAGTTTTGCAAGCCGTCCGCTTTAAACTGTTCGGCATTTGTTTAATTATAAGGTTGTGTTGTAAAAGTTATTTGCTCTATGAGGTAGTTTGTAAATTTAAGTTAGTTCCGCCTTGCTTGCGTGGAAAGTTAAGCAAGGCTACACGCGTAAACATTTTTTAATTATGAAATATAGTTGTTATGGGCGGCGGCTTAGCGGCAACACCGTTATGTGCCTAATATAAATATGATATCATAAGTAATATGACAAAAGAAATGGCAGTAAAAATATTGGGGATTCAGCTCAATACTGTTTTGAGTAGCGATTTATTATACAAGTATTACCGCAAACGTGCTTTAGAAGTTCATCCGGATAAATATAAATCTGAACCCGAAAAATTACGAGCAACAAGAAATTTCATAAAGTTAAAAGAAGCTTATGAGTATTTAAAAAATGATATTGAGAATCGTGTCACCTATGAAGAACAAGTAAATATTAATACGACCAAACCAATTAGAGAGGAAGTTACAGAACCAATATTAATGGGCAAGGACGAAGGCATTTTAAGTTATTGGATTCTTATTCTTGTGCCTGGGATAATTGTAACCTTGTTAATTGGGCTATTCTCGTATTTCAGTTATGAGGAGTTTGTAAAATATAAACGTAGCCAACAACTTGTGATGTTTTTCATAATTGTTATTCTACTTCAGTTTACACCAATTTTAATTGCAATTTATTTTGGTTTCACGAATCTTATTAACTTGGTTTTCTATCAGAACAATATTTACGCAACAATATTTTTCATTCAACTCTTGTTATCAATATTCTACTATGCTTATTCATTTTTATTACGTAAATATTTAGAAAATAAATATGATTTAAAGAATTCATTAGTATCTCAGAGTTTAAAATAGATAAACACAGTAGCACATAACCCGTTCTTCAAGCCGACAGCATCTTCGATACGGTCGTTTGAAGTAAGTTAAAAGTTGGTTGACAAAACTTAGTTGCTCTTTGAATAAGTTATTAAATAAAAAGTTAATTAAAATTATTGGCGTTCGTTTTCAAAGTTGCATTGCTGTTATAGGCGGCGGCTTAAAAACCACGCCGTTATAATGCCTTAAAGTAGTGTTTTATAATTTCCAGCACCATGTAGAATTCTGTGAACCAATATTGTTTTTTCTTCGATGGTGTAGAACAAAATGTAGTTTTGAACAATTAGGTATCGATAGCCAAGGCTCTTGATATCTGTGTCTCTTGGCATTCGTCCGAGAAGTGGATTTTCTGATAAATTGATTAAGTTCTTTTCAATTTTGTTAGCGATTGCCTCTGCCGCATTCGGATTATCAGCTGTGATGAAGGATATGATTTCTGTAAAATCTTCTTCAGCTATTTTAAGTAGTCGTACTTGGAATTTATCTTTGGGCATCAATAGTATTCCTAATATTATTCATTACTTGTTTTAGCGTTTTGCCCTTATCGCCATTAGCTTGCTGGTTTTGAGCGACAGAAAGTTTTCCAAGTAGATCAAGTTTTAATTGCAGTTTTGAATAGTGAGCCATTGACATCACCACTAAATCACCTTCACCATTTTTAGTTATATAAATAGGCTCATTAGAATTATGCGCCAGTTCGGAAATTTCGTTTGATTTGTTTCTTAGATCAGAAATTGGTTTAATTATTGGCATGATTTTCTCCTTAGTGTATGTCAAAATTATATCAATATTATGATAAAAGCAAGGAGTAAGTTTTCGCATAATAACAAGCAGTGTAAGCCTACCGCGTAAACGATTCGGCATTTTTAAAATTTATAAAGTAGTTGTTTTCGTTTAACATTTTGTTCTAAGTAGTTTATGTATGTTAAGTAGGGTCGCCGTCCGTATTGTGGAATTTACGAACGGCTGCAAATTATAAATATTGGTTGCAAGTTAAGTTTTGCCGTTTTGGGCGGACGGCTTATCGGCAACACCGTTATAAAGCAATTGAAACCAAAACATGGATTAATTAATTTATCAGAAATGTTGTGAATTTATCTTATAAACGTATTTGTCGTGTAAATGTCGTGCCCCTGTAGTTGTAAAGTTGCCTTATTTAATATGATATTAGAGGTAACTTTTTTGAATTGACATTTAGAGATGAAAAATGAAAACCGGAAAACTAATTAGAGAATTAAGACTAAAAAAAGGATTGACTCAAGAAGAATTAGCTCAAATGACAGAACTTAGCACACGAACTATTCAACGTATTGAGAATGGTGAAGTTGATCCACGTGCTTACACTCTTCAAATTATTGCTAAAGCCCTAGAGGTTGATTTTAGTATGTTTGTAGATAGTGGTACTGAGGAAAGTAAGGAAAATCTAGAATTTAAAAACAACAATTTTTTAGCCCTATTACATCTAAGTGGGGTATTACCTCTTTTCTTTCCTACCGTAATACTTTGGAAGTTGAAAAAAGATAAAACTAAAGATTCATATAATCATTTTCGGGCCGTAATAATTTTACAATTAATATTGTTGTGTATATGTGTTGTAAGTATTTGGATTTATTGGAAAGTGAATCAACCAATACCTTTATTTGGTGGATTAGTCGCTGGGGGTTTACTTTCCATTATAAATACAATGAGAGTTTTTAACGGTGAATCATATATCAACCCATTATTAAAAATGTTCAAAAAGGATAGCTGAATAATAATTGGTGTAACTGCGAGGTAGTTATGGGGCTTCATAGTTTATCAAATAATTGGAAAAGAATTTATGAAAATTAGAATTTTATTATTTTCTTTATTACTGATAATCGGATGTGAATTAAATCAGCAGCAAGTATATTATCATGAGTTAGATTCAAGTCCGCCGGCTGATACTGCATCTGTTTTTGCCCGTGGTATTTTATCTACTAATCATCATGAACACAGTGCGCCCGCTATCTCACCGGATGGGAAAGAAATTTATTGGTCAGTTTGGGAAAAACCTGCGCCGCCAAATCCCGTTCAAAAAATATATTATGTAGAATATTTAGATACTGGATGGAGTATGCCGAGGGTTGCTCCATTTTCAGGAAAATACTCTGACGGTGGCCCAAGCTTTTCTCCGGATGGGAAGAAATTATTTTTTTATTCAAAACGGCCAATAGAATCTGATTCATCTACAAAGAATGATCTCGATCTTTGGTTTGTTGAAAAAGAAAATAATAATTGGCTCGAGCCCAGACGTTTATCCTCAACTATCAATGACGATAGATTACAGGCTTTGCCAACTTTGGCAGGAAATAGTAATTTATACTTTCTTAATTATCTTGAAAATGTTGAACATAATTATGGAATTTATAAATCAGTTTTTCATTCGGATAAATATGGCAAACCTGTTCCATTGCCAATTCAAATAAATTCAAGTTATAGAGATTGGACTCCATTCATTTCACCTGAGGAAGAATATCTTATCTTTTCTTCACATCGTCCTGATGGATTTGGATCCGGTGACTTATATATAAGTTTTAAGAATAAAAATGAAACTTGGGGTGAAGCAATAAATTTAGGTGGGAAAATTAATACTGCTTCACAAGAACGATTCCCAATGGTATCGCCAGACGACAAGATATTGTTCTTTACGCGAAGTACAGAATCGACTTTTGACGATATATTCTGGGTGAAATTTGATTTCATAAAAGACTTAAATAAATAGCGACGCATGACCAGCTGCTCAACCCAACGCCTGTGTTCGTGTTGAGTAGTTGTAAGTATAAAAAAGAAGTTTATCTAAAGAAAATGAAGAATATTGAAAGGGCAATAGAGAAAGAAATTGAATTAATGCCGAAGGTAGAGCTACATGTCCATCTTGAAGGTGCAATTACTCCAAAAACATTTTTTCAGCTGGCAAATAAAAACCAAGTTAAACTCCCTTGTGAAAATCTTGGTGATTGGGAAAAATACTTTCAATTTAAAGACTTCCAACATTTTATTGATGTTTATGGTTTAGCTGTTTCAACAATTAAAAAAGCAGAAGATTTTTCCACACTAATCGAGCAGTTTTTTCAATACCAAGAATCCAATAATATTATTTATTCAGAAGTTTTCTTAAGTGCTTCATTTATTATACAAAATTTCAGAAATCAAGAAATATTAGAAGCAATTGAATTTGGCATTAAACAAGGAGAAAGCAAACATAAAAATAGAATTAAACTAATCCCGGACATTTCAAGACATTTACCAGAAACCCAAGAACAAGTTTTGGAGTTTGCAATTGAAGGATATAAAAGAGGTGTTTTTTTTGGACTTGGACTTGGAGGTATGGAAGTGAACTATCCGCCAAAATTGTTTAGAGAAACATTTAAAGAGGCAAAACGTAATGGATTAAAAGTAGTTGCACATGCTGGCGAAGCTGCTGGTAGTGAAAGTATTTGGGGTGCAATAGAAGAACTTGCTGTTGAGAGAATTGGTCATGGAATTCGAAGTTTGGAGGATGATAGATTAATAAAATATCTTAGAGAGAGTCAGATACCAATTGAAGTTTCACCAACGAGCAATTATCGTTTAGGAATTGTTACAAAAGACGAAAATCATCCCATTAGAGAAATGATTGAGAGTGGGTTGTTATGCACAATTAATACAGATGATCCTGAAATGTTTTCAACAAATTTGTCGAAAGAATATAAAATGCTTTCTTTACAAGGTTTTTCTTTAGAGAAACTATACCAGCTAAATAAGAATGCTATTGAATCTTCGTTTCTCGAAGTAGATGAAAAAATGAAACTGCATCAAGTTTTAGATAAATATAGAAATAATAAAAATTCCATAAAGCCATAGAAATAATTTGGTTAATTGTAAAAGTGCTTATAACCAGCAAATCTCCAAAGGAGTCTTATGGACAACCCGACTCCCGCAAAAGCGGATAGGCTATTCTTTTACATTATTGGGGTATTAGTATTTTGTAAATTGTGTATGCATTGTGAAGAGGCTTTAACAGGCCGTACCAAATAAATTTTTATCGCCTTATTTTGCAATTGATTCCCGCCTTAGCGAGGACAGGATTAAAACATGGCTCAATTATTAATATAGTAGTTGCTATTAATCTCTCCCTTACCGGGCGGGTTATTTGTAACACAGTTATATGCAAGGTGTCTTATGGTTTCAAAATTAGTTTTAGGATATCCGGATTTAGATAAAAAAGATTATGATTGGATACAAGCAATTAGAGGGAAATATGATGATCGTTACTTCAAAGTTGTTAAACCTCACTTCACGATTGTTTTCCCAGTATTTGAATGTGAAACGGAATCATTTTGTAATCACATAAAGAATACTATTTCAAGGACTGATAAAATTAATTTCAGTTTAAGAGCAACAACAATAGTTAAAGATTCATTTAGTGATTATACGGATGTGTTTCTTGTGCCTGATAAGGGTAATAGTGATATAATTAAATTGCACGACAAATTGTACGAGGGAATATTGAAGAAAGATTTAAGATTGGATATTCCGTTTATACCACATATTGGAATAGCGGGTAGTCTCGATGCTGAAGAAATGAAGAAAGTTTCAAATAATCTAAATAATCAGAATTTCGAGATTAATGGTGAAATTACAACTCTTGATATAGTAGAATTTAAATATCCTAAAATTAAAACTATCGAGAAAATATCATTAGTCTAAATTCTTGCATATAACAAACGGTTCAACTTCGACCGCGAGTACGCTTTGGTTTTTTTGAGTTTTTGAATTGCGGTGAATTATTGATGCTCAAGCAGTAGAGTGTAAAAGCAGAAAACCGAATTAAAATAGATAGTAAACCATAGTCACACCGGACTATGGTTTTAAAGTTTTTGTTTCATTAAAAGATAAGTATGGTCTTAGACTTTCTCTAAAACTAAGGCAATTCCCTGACCAACACCTATGCACATTGTACAAAGGGCTTTTCCTTTGCCCATATGCTCAAGCTGGTAAAACGCAGAAGTAATTAACCTTGCCCCACTCATCCCTAGTGGGTGTCCTAAAGCAATTGCACCACCCCATCTATTAATGCGGGGATCATTATCTGATAATCCTAGCTCACGAGTACATCCAAGAGATTGGGCAGCAAAAGCTTCATTTAACTCAATTGTATCAAACTGATCCAAAGATAAACCAAGTCTTTCTAATAATTTCCTTGTAGCTGGTACTGGTCCCATTCCCATTATTCGTGGAAGCACACCCGCAGTTTCCATTCCAAGGATTCTTGCTTTCGGAGTAAGGTTGAACTTTTTAACAGCATCTTCTGATGCGATCAATAAGGCCGCCGCTCCATCGTTTACCCCTGATGCATTAGCTGCAGTAATTGATGTCCCCGGGCCTAAAATAGGCTTGAGGCTGGCTAGTTTATCAAGAGTAGATAACCTAGGGTGCTCATCTTTTGTAACGACAATAGGATCACCTTTTCGTTGAGGAATTGTTACCTGCACTATTTCTTTCGCAAGTAAACCTTCCTTTTGTGCCATATCGGCTTTTTCCTGGCTCCATTGCGCGAACTTATCCTGATCCTCTCTTGAGATATTCATATCTTCCGCTATATTCTGAGCAGTTTGAATCATGGATTCGGTTCCGTATTGCTTATCTAGAGCTTTGTTTATGAAACGCCAGCCAATAGTAGTATCGTACATAGTTTGTGATCTGTCATAAGCATTACTGCCTTTTCCTATTACAAAAGGGGCTCTTGACATACTTTCTACTCCACCGGCAATAATTAAATCAGCTTCTCCGGCTTTAATTGCCCTGGCTGCAGTTCCAATCGCATCCATACCGGAACCACATAATCTATTGATAGTTGCACCCGGAATAGTTTCAGAGTAACCGGCTAAGAGTAATGACATTCTGGCAATATTTCTGTTATCCTCACCGGCCTGATTCGCACATCCCATAAAAACATCATCAATTTTATCCCAAGGCACATCAGGATTTCTCTCAACCAAAGCTTTCAAAGGAATGGCAGCCAGATCATCAGCTCGCACTGATGCTAATGAACCTCCGTATTTTCCAACAGGAGTTCTGACGGCATCACATATAAATACATTTGACATATTTTTATCCGTTATTTTGCAAAAGTTTCAATTTCTTTTTTATACTTCTTAAAAGCGTTAAAGATTGCTTCCGTTAGCCGGTCAACCTCAACCTGGGTAATGGTTGTGGCAAACATGCAAGCGAATGTATTAATTAACATCAGATCTTCATGATAGAAAAGGTAATCAAGAATCTCCTTGATCAATACCATTTCTTCTGGATTCTGATATGTTTCGCGGTGATTACGCGGTTCATTATATCGAAAATGGAACCGGAACATTGAACCCGCACCGGTCATAACAACAGGCACATCAAGCTCCTTAATCACTTCTCTTATTTGACTCTTAGCTATTTCGGTAATTTTGTTTATATCACTTACGGCCTGCTCGTCAAACAATTCCATAGCAACTCTTCCTGCCGTCATTGTAACAGGGTTGGCTGAAAAAGTACCTGAGTGAGGTTGTTTAATGATTTTACGAGTAGGATCAAAAACAGACATTACCTCAGCCGAGCCTGCAATTGCCCCAACCGGAAAACCTCCGCCTATGATTTTACCCAGTGCAGTGATATCAGGTGTTACAGGATAAATATCCTGGGCTCCTTTGTATGCAACCCGATATGTTACCACCTCATCATAAACTAAAAGTACTCTATTCTTTCGGGTCCAATTGTAAATGGCAACTAGGTAATCTTCTTCAATAGGGAACATTCCCACACGATGAGAAACCAGGTCTAATAACACACATGCCAGATCTTTCTTATTGGCCTCAAGCAAGTTTATTGTCCGCTCAATATCGTTATACGGAAAAACTACCACATCGTTTAACACACAACCCGGAGTAGCATAAGTTACGGGTACTGAATTAGGTTTATCCACATCTCCCCAATTCTCCGGTCTTACAATCTGGCTGACTTCAGCAAAATCGTAAGTACCATGATATGCTCCTTCAGCTTTAGCTATTTTGGATCTGCCCGTGTAAGCCCTTGCAGCCTTGATCATAGCCATTACTGCTTCGGTACCGGAGTTTACAAACCTGATTTTTTCGAAATTCTTACTCCTTTGCGTAAGCAGTTCGGCAAATTCCACCTCTGCTTTTGCTCCCATGGTATAAGCTGTTCCTCTTTCAAGCTGGCGAATAACAGCCTCGTTTATTGCCGGATGAGCATGTCCATGAATGAGAGAGGCCATGTTGTTCGCAAAATCTATTCTCGTATTTGCATCGATATCAGTAACATAACTTCCTTTTGCCTGTGATACATAAAAAAGGTGAGGTCTGCGGTGAATAGTATTCCGGCTAACCCCTCCGGTAATTACCTCTTTGGCCCTTTTGTAGAGTGCCGAACTATTTCTACGATTAATATTTATTGGAGTATTCATTATTCAGTTTTTTTAATTTAGCTTCTGTACGTTTCTGTAAATATTCAAAAGTCACTCCCGGTGCCATTTCTCTTACTAATAAGCCGTCCTTTGTTACATCAATAACTGCAAGATCAGTATAAATACGAGATACTACACTTTTACCTGTCAAAGGGAATGAACATTTCTTCACAATTTTTGGATCCCCGTTTTTCGTATTATGCTTCGTGATTACAAAAATAGTTTTCACACCTGCAACCAAGTCCATGGCACCACCTACTGCAGGTACACTTTTGGTATTTCCTGTTGACCAGTTTGCAAGGTCGCCTTCTTCGGAAACTTGATAAGCTCCTAATACGCATATATCAATATGTCCGCCTCTAATCATCGAAAAGCTATCGGCATGATTGAAGTAGGATGCACCAGGTATTGCGGTAACATATTTTTTACCGGCATTAACAAGCTCAAAATCTTCTTTTCCCTCTTCGGCAACCTTCCCCATACCAAGCAATCCGTTTTCGGTATGATAAATAACTTCACGGTCTTCAGGGACAAAATTAGCAACTAGCTCAGGTATTCCTATACCAAGATTTACATAAGCGCCATTGTGAATGTCAACGGCAACTTTTTGTGCCATCTCGGCAGTATTCCAGCCTAACTTTTCATCTGGTTTCATGGGTATCTCCTTTCTTCAGCAACTAAAACAGATTCATCAGCCGGATTTACTATATTCACAACTTTTTTAACAAATATGCCCGGTGTTACTATACATTCAGGGTCAAGTTGTCCCGGCTCAACTATTTCTATTGCCTGAACAATTGTATTTTCTGCAGCCATACACATAATAGGGCCAAAATTTCTAGCTGTTTTGTTATAGGTTAAGTTTCCATATCTGTCTGCTGATTTACACTTCACTAATGCAAAATCAGCTTTTAGTGAATGTTCCATTACGTAAGTTTTATTGTTAAAAACCCGAGTTTCTTTTCCTTCTGCCAATGGTGTATTTACGGAAGTGGGAGTAAAGAACGCAGGAATACCCGCTCCTGCAGCTCTGATACGCTCAGCAAGTGTCCCCTGGGGTACCAGTTCGAGTTCAATCTCTCCATTTTTATATAATTCAGGGAAAACTACAGATATTACTGTTCTAGGAAATGAGCAGATGATTTTGTTTACTTGCCTGTTTTCTATTAATGCAGCCAATCCAACATGCCCACTTCCTGCATTGTTACTTATAACAGTCAGATTTTTAGAGCCCTTATCAATAAGTGCATGAATAAGCTCGATAGGACTGCCGGCTTCTCCAAATCCGCTTATCATTACAGTAGCCCCATCAAAAATACCTTCGACTGCTTCTTTTACTGTTGGTATTATTTTATTGATCATAATCTCACGTTAGATTAATCTTATTTTTTAATTCATTTTCAAGTTTTGATTCTATTTCAATCAGTTCATCTTCGTAGAAATGCTTATCTGTACCAAAAGGTTTTAAATTTTCAATTGTGTGTTCATTTTCATCATATTTTGCAAAATAAGTTTTATCCATCCATTCCATATTTCTAGCTTCATTAAATTTGAGTACAAAAACCTTTTCACCATTTATTTCCGTTGTGCCTAACAGTGATATTTTTCCTGCAGAAGAAGTCATGGTAATAAATCTTGATGGCCTGTTAATTGATGCAAGCTCTCTATAGATTTTGCTAAATATCTTTACAATAACTGCTAAAGGAGCAGTAAAGTAATGATGTTCACCTGTAGGTCGGGCACAATACATTGAATGGAAACCAACACCAAGCATTGCAAAAATATTACCAAGATCGATCCAGTTTTGTGCTGACTTCTCTATGTCATATTCGCCATTTTCTTTCTGAAATAGACTAATATGATTCATTATAGGGCTCTGGCTCTTAATAGTTATGCCATGTTCCTTTAATCTTCTTATAGCAGCTACAGAACCAGGATTTAAAATCTCTCTTGGATTTGAAATATGAGCAACCCAAACAACCTGAATACCACTCATAACTAACTCTCTCCATAGTCCAAGAATATCTCTGAATTTATTACTAAGAAGATATTCAGGATGAAAACTTATAGCTCTTGAGCCAAACCTTACCGTTTTAATATGAGAAAGCTCAGGATCTTTCATAATTGGAGTTACATATTCTTTTAGCCGCTCATAAGTGAGATATCCACCATCTCCTCCGGTAATAAGAACATCAGTAACTTCTTTATGTTCTTTTAAGTATCCATGCACTTGTGAAATATCACTTTGCACAAACATATCCTCATCCCCTCTAACCTGAGCATGTCTGAAACAATAAGTACAAAATGCGAAACAATTTTGAGTGGTTTTATCAAAAATCAGTTTAACGGGTGGATATTTATGCTGGGCTCCCGATAGTATTTCTAATTCACCTTCTTCATTTTCAAACCAGGGCTTATTAAGCATTTGTTTACCATCGTGCGGATTGGTTTTTTTTGTATACTCCGCAACAACATGTTGCCTTTCCTCATCAGAGGTTGCTTCAAGATATTTCTGGACTTCATTTTTGGGAATCATCCCTGCTTGTGGAAAGATCAAATGATACATTGAATCTGTTTCATAATTAGACCAGTCAATAGTGTTTAGACTATGCTTTGTAGCCATGAATCTGTAAACTTCTATAAAGAACTCGCGCTCTTTTACGTCTTCTAGAATAACACCTTTTTTTTCGAGTAATGCCAATATTTCTCTAAAACCCTTCAGGCCTGAATAGTATTCTTTATCCTTAAATATCGGATCATTTTCCCGAAAAAAACCTGAATAGTCCGGATAACAAGAATGCAATCTTTTTAATAATCCAATTGGTAAAAGATTTTCATTTTCTATATTGTTAGCCGTCTCTTCACTGTAATTATAACCGTGCATCATTTTAGATACATCCGGTGAGTCATAGTCTGTTATGTTCATTTTTACATCCATTTTATATTTTCTTCTTTTTTTGAGTTATTATTTTATTAAAAGTTTTCATCATCAGTTTAATTTCTGTTATGATCTTTATAATATCTGTCTTCTTATTACTTTCTGAAACCTCTTCAGAGTACTTAGGTGTCCCATTTAAGCCAATACTTTTTTTCTACAAATTGATAATTAGATTAAAACAATAATAATTAGTGCTTCACAACCCAAATTAACTGGGCTTTCTCTTGACCAATATTCGAGAACAAATGATACTGGTCAGAAGTAAAAAAGAAGCTATCATCTTTTTTTAATAAATATTCCTTTTTATTTAAAATTACTTTAAGTGTTCCTTTCAATACATAACAGAACTCCTGTCTGGGATGAGTACTTGTCATTATTTTACTAGAATCAGCACCTTCTTCAAATTCTATCAAAAAGGGATCAATTTCTTTTTTGGGATCGTGATTAGACAATAAATATAATCGGGTTCCGTTACCATTTTCCTTAACAAATTTTCTATCTTTGAAGCTTAGTAAAGGATTTGTAATCAAAGTTTCGTTTTCACCAATTAATTCACCCACGGTAGTTTGAAGAGCATCAGCTATTTTCTTTAAGGTTAAAATAGATGGATATGCTTTGTTGCGTTCTATTTGGGATATTAAACTGGAGGAAACATCTATTGATGTCGCTAAATCATTAGTAGATATATTAAGAAATTCTCGACGCTCTTTTATTCTGTTGCCTATCTTCAGCATAACAAAGATTATTAAGTATTGTTGCACAAATTTAATACTATTTAATCTTCTTTACAATAATTTTTCAAGAGGCCAATCAAAAATAACAGTAAGTTTTTAACGACAACGTCTTAAATGAATGAAAAACTGAACACCAAACAGCAACATGCAATAAATAAAATTTGGTATTATGTGGTTATTTGACAGATTTCCATTTTTTTTACGAAATAGGAATTTGCAAGGTCAGTGGGTGGTAGCCAGTATTTATAGCAGGGCCGTTAATATATTACTAAGGAAAATGCGTATAACCAGGTATCAACTCGGAACAAACGTGCGTCCCGCTCCTTTTTCCTAGGACAATTTATTAACTTGCTTGTCCGGTTATGCCCAATCCGTTATGTACGCACTAGTAAACGCTAAAAAAATACATGAACATAAGAGTTGTAAAGAGTAATTGTTATTAAATATAAACTTAAGCAATTATTGCTAAACCGCTGACTTGGTGAAATTAAAACAAGAACATTTTTCCAATGTTAACAAATCAATCAAGAAGACACTATTTCATAAGCTGAACGAAAGAAATAGTGTCTAAAAAGTGAATTTTAATTTTGGGTTTTTAAAACCTCCGTAACGGATTTGGCAGTATCAAAAACCATTTCTGCAAATGGAACAGGTGTCCAGTTAAAAGTATTCATTGTTTTGCTCACATCCCCTTCATATTTTTTCCCAACATAAGGCATCATCCCTTTCATCTCACTATCAAAATTAGCGAGAAGTTTAACCATAAAATTAGGTGCTACTTTAGTACCTACTTGTTCATACCCATTAGATTTTAATAAATTTGTTATTTCCGGAAAAGAATGGGCTTTTTCCGTAGCAACAATAAAACGCTGACCTTTAGCCTGTTCATTTTCTAAAGCAAGCACATGAACTTTAGCAACATCCCGTACATCAGACATATTAATGCTTGCGTGAATCATCTGTTTTAACTCTCCGGTTAGTATCCGCTTAAATAACGTCATAGATTCGCCGGATAAATTATTAGCAATAGTTGGACCGTATACGGGGCCTGGATGTATAGTTACCAATTCCATTTTTTTATCTTTTACAAACTCCCAGGCATTTTTTTCAGCTAATGTTTTACTTTTCAAATAAGCAGTAGCATTTTTTGCATTTACTTGTGTCCAGCTATTTTGGTTTATATTTTCATCCCCCATAATATCTCCAAGCATTGCCACCATAGAGGAAGTTAACACTACACGTTTTATATTTGCGTTATTCGCGGCTTTTAACGCTCTTAAAGTTCCTTCAACTGCCGGTTTTATTAGTTCATTCTCGTTTTTAGGTATTTTAGAAAAAAACGGTGATGCTACGTGCATTACATAATCACAATCTGTCGCTGCTTCATCCCAGCCGTCATCTTTTAATAAATCCAATTCACAAAATTCCAGCTTTCCAGCCGGATCAATTTCATTTTTAATAAGTTTTGTTACTTCTTCAGCTTTTGATAAACTTCTGATAGAACCTTTTACGCTATAACCATTTTTCAATAACTCAACTGCGCAATGCAAGCCAATGTACCCGGATATTCCGGTTAATAATACTTTTTTCATTTTTACCTCCATAGGTTTTATTCTTTTTATGCAAATATTACTTTTATTTTGCAAGTAAAAATAATAATATTGCTTGCATATTGCAAGTGAAAAATATATTTGTTACTTTTGTTTTGCAAGTAATTACTTCTAAAGGAAAAATTTAATTATGAAAAATAACTTTCGTTGTAAATGCCCTATAACTTCGGCTTTAGATATTATTGGAGACAAATGGTCTTTAGTTGTGATAAAACAAATACTTTTTGAAGGAAGAACTACTTTCAAAGATTTTGTCGAAAGTCCTGAAGCTATAGCCACCAATATTTTATCAATACGGTTAAAAATGCTTGAGGATTTTGGAATAATTAAAAAACAGAAATTACCTTCTAATAGAAAGACCAACATTTATACATTAACTGATAAAGGAGTAGCATTAACACCGGTTTTAATTGAAATGACTCTGTGGAGCAAGTATCATATTAAAGAGTTTAATCCTGACTTGAATTTGGATGAAAAATTGGAATGGGTAGAAAAAAACAAAAATAAAGCATTTAAGCAGATCATTGAAAATTACAATCAACAGAAACAATCACTTTTGCAGGATAAATGAGATGGACAAATTTCAAAAGCAACCAATAATTGATATAAACAATCATTTGTTGGAAAATTGGACAAAACAAGAAATGGAAAATGTAAAAATAGTCGTGGACTTTTTTCAGAAATTGATGAATGAACATGATTTTGATTACATACTCGAGAAATATGGAAATGGTTCTTATACACAACACAACAGAGCGATTCCAGATGAAATTTCAGGACTAATAGGTTATGTGAAAACATTGACTAAAAGATTTCCTGAGTATTCTTTTGATGTGAAAAGGATTTTTGCCGATGGCGATTTCGTGATTTTACACAGCCATTGCACAATGAAGGCAAACCACAGAGACAATGAGAAAAAAGGATTTATTATTACGGATACGTTTAGATTAAAGGATGGCAAACTAGTTGAACACTGGGACGCAATTCAACCGATTGACATGTTTTCAAGATTATTAGTTTTAATAACAGGAGGCAGTATAAAAAACAGTAACCCAACTTTTTAACAGTTGTGATACTGACAATAAAGGCTTTATAAGTAAAAAAATAATAAATTTTTGGTATTTTAAACTAAGATTGACTAATTTATTATAACAAATAAATTAACTCATATAAAAAAATAACTCACATTTTGAGAACCATTCTTAAATATATAATCGCTTAATATTAGCCTCATAAACCACAGGCTAATAATTCTTTTGTTTGGGTAATCTGCCCAAACGGGTTTCCATTAATTCAAATTATTCGTTGCGCTGCTCAAAGAGCATTTGCATCTGCTATTGCGGTCTTTGACAATCTCTATAACAGCAAAATGTAAAGGCACGAATGATACCCATAAAGAATATTAAGCGGATTATAGACAATGAGAAAAGTTTTTATATGGGAGGTTACGGCCAAAAATACACCTCTTTTAAAAAGAAAATGCAATCATTGCGATAGCGACAAATTTTATTGTAGTGAGAAATTCAGAATGAATGCTCAAAAAAAGAACATTGATATATGGCTAATCTACAGATGTTTAAAGTGTGATAATACATATAATATGGCGATATTTTCTAGGACTAAAACAGAATTGATAAATAAAGATTTGTTCAATAAATTTTTAGAAAATAATACAGAACTAGCTTGGAAGCATGCCTTTTCACTTGAAACAAGTCGAAAAAATAATGTTGAATTAGATTTTGATAGTGTCGAATATGATATACAGTATGAATATATTTCGGTAGAAGATATTCTGAATTTCGAATCTGAAGGGATGATATTTAAAATTAAATATTACTTTAATTTTAATCTGAAATTATCGACAGTAATAAGAACATGCCTGAATCTTTCATCAAATAAATTAAATACATTGATTGAAGCTAAAGTTATTTCTGTTCGTGGAAAAGATTTACAAAAGAAACACAAGGTTAAAAACGAGGATATTGTGTTGGTGAACAGAGAGAAATTGAGAAATGCAATGTTGTAAAAAAAGAATAATAAAATACTGATATTAAAATAACAATATGTCAATCGGAGTAAATTATGAAAAGACCTGATATTAAAGAAGCCCCGGAATATTTTGAATTACAAATCAGATATAAATAATATTTTTTTACGGAAATAATTCTTTGTAAAAGATATTAATAAAATTTAAGAGAAATAAATAATGGAAAAACCAGAGACAAAAAATGATCCGGAGTTTTTAGAATATGTTTATAAGTTAAATGAGGGAATTGAACTCACAGAGGCTCTTAAACTAAGTTTGAAAGAAATCAATGACATTGATATTGCTCAACTAAATAAAGTTGGTTTTAAAACATATGAGAAAGGTAAATGGACAATTCATAAAATGTTACAACATCTAATAGATTGGGAAAGAATATGGTGTTTTAGAGCTATAATTTTTGCTCGTGCTGAAGGACATATTCCGGTTGGCCATGATCAAGAAGTAATGGCTGAAAATTCCAATGCAAATGAATTATCAATTGAGCAATTAATAGATGAGTTGCGGATCGTAAGACAATCAACAATAATGATGTTTAAATCTTTTAATAAAAAATACTTGAAACAAATTGTAAGTTTTTTGAATACGAAATGCCTCTTTTTGCGATCGGGCTCACTATTACTGGACATCAAATACATCACTTGAGCATAATAGAAGAAAAATATATTCCTTTAATTCGTTAAGGCAATTTCAATGTTTAAAGACGCTTATAAATAGCCGCTCCCCACAAGCCGACTGGCTTTTGGGGCTTTTCGGCAAGGCTGTTATCATTTAGTTCTCTGAAAGTTGGCTTGTTTTTGGGTTATTCAATTTTTTGTACATAAAATAAAAAGGATGGTGTATGGCTAGAAAAGTTTTGATAAAGAATGCTCAGCTAATCAATGAAGGCAGGGTGTTTGCGTCTGATGTACTTGTTTGTAATGAGCGAATAGAAAAAATTTCCGGATCGATAACTCCTTCCGGGACAGAAGAGGTGGTTGATGCATCCGGGTTTTACTTGCTGCCTGGAATGATTGACGATCAGGTGCATTTTCGAGAGCCCGGACTAACTCATAAAGGTACTATTGCTAGCGAGTCGCGTGCTGCGGTAGCCGGTGGTATTACGAGTTACATGGAAATGCCTAACGTAAAGCCATCCACAACCACTATTGAGGCTCTGGAGAATAAATACGAAATTGCCCGGGAAAGTTCGATTGCTAACTATTCTTTTTATTTAGGTGCCACGGAAAATAATATTGAGCAAATCAAACGCCTAGATCCGGGTAAACACTGTGGTGTTAAAGTTTTCATGGGTGCTTCAACAGGCAACTTATTGGTTGAAGATCAAAAAGCGCTTGAAAATATTTTTCGCGAGGCTCCGACATTAATTGCTACTCATTGCGAAAGCGGTCCGGTTATAGCAAAAAACCTGGCCCGTATTGAAGCATTAAATCGCCCTATCGTTATTAACGATCACCCGGTTATTCGAGATACTGAAGCTTGCTTCGCTTCATCGTCTTTGGCGGTTGACTTAGCCAGGCGTCACGGCAGTCAGTTACATGTTTTACACATTACCACTGCCAAAGAATTAAGTTTATTTGATCCTGGTCCGATTTCTGAAAAGTCCATTACCGCTGAAGCATGCGTTCATCATTTGTGGTTTAGCGATCAGGATTATGCGGAACTGGGGAATTTGATTAAGTGTAATCCGGCCATTAAGGGCACCGCCGATCGCACTGCCTTAATTCAAGCTTTGCACGAAGATCGTATTGATGTTATTGCTACTGATCATGCACCGCACACTTGGGAAGAAAAGCAATTGGATTATCCGCAAGCTCCTGCCGGGCTACCCTTAGCACAACATGCTTTACTTACTCTTTTTGATCAGGTAGCACATAAACGCATGTCTCTTACTCAGTTGGTTGAAAAAACAGCTCATAATCCTGCTATTCGATATGGCATAATCGATCGGGGTTACATTCGTGAAGGGTATTTTGCTGATTTGGTGTTGGTAGATATGGAAACACCTTTTACGGTGACACCTGAAAATACCTATTACCATTGCGGATGGTCTCCTTTTATGGGATACAGATTTAGTTCCAGCATTGTAAGTACTTGGGTTAATGGTCAATTAGTGTTTGATGGTCAAAAAATAATTGAATGTCCGGGAGTCTCTAAACGGTTGGAATTTGAGGGCGTGAGATAGATGTTTTTTTGGTAACAAAGCGTTCAAGCAGATAACGCAGCTTGCTGCACCTTAATTTAAGGTAAGCCACACTCATGCGGTACTTATGAAACCAACATCTGTCCCCTTAACCAAAACTTATAATATTAATTTTGAGCGGAGATTAATAAAGCAATAAGTTTTAACAATTAGAAACATTTTTGTTTGAAAAATTTAGACAATTGCATATTTTTATCGAAGTTGATTGCTGCCGATTAATATTTTATACATATCAAATAAATTTAATTACTTTTCAGAGAGGTAAGTTCGGGTGAAACAGAAATTTGAACTATTGTTTTTAATGCTTCTTATAATTCCAATGTTTTTATCTGCACAGGTGAATATCAATGAAAAGCTATACATAAATGCTTGTGCAAGCTGCCATGGTATTGACGGTAAAGGAAAGGCTGAAGCTGAAGTAGCTTTTGATATTCCATTACCAGATTTTACAGATTGTGAGTTCGCCTCACGTGAGCCGGATCCCGATTGGTATGCGGTAGCCCACGAGGGAGGAACAGTTAGAGCATTTGATCGAATGATGCCGGCATTTGGTGAGGCATTAACAGAAGAAGAAATGTACAAAATACTTACTCACATACGTACTTTCTGTGAAGATAAAAGATGGCCTCGCGGAGAGTTTAATTTACCACGTCCATTATTTACAGAAAAAGCATTTCCGGAGGATGAGGCGGTTTTGACTGTCGATTACAATAGCGGTGAACAAAAAGCCGTTGAAGCTGAATTCCTTTATGAAAAACG
>JANQIV010000235.1 GCA_028282005.1 Melioribacteraceae bacterium
TTGGCGATGCATTTTCGGCTTGCAAATCTTTTCAGAAAGGCTGCTCCTCGGCAGCCTTTTTTTATTTATATTTGGGAATATCAAAAAACAATCTGGGAATTTAATGTCCTACTTTTCACACCTAGAATGCGGCTATTGCGACGAAATTTATGAAAAAAATAAAATCTGGAATTTGTGTACTAAATGCGGTAAACCTTTGCTGGCACATTACGACATTGATTCCGCCAAAAGTGATTTTGAAAAGGAATCTTTAAAAGATAGAGAAGAAACTCTCTGGCGCTACAAAGAAATGCTGCCGGTTCAAGATGAAAAGTTTCGTTTGTCTCTCGGCGAAGGTTTTACGCCATTAATCAAAACAGAAAGATTATCGAAAAATATCGGGTTCGAAAATTTATTTATAAAAGAAGAAGGTGTAAATCCTACGAACTCTTTTAAAGCACGCGGACTTTGCATGGCAATCTCACGAGCCTATGAATTGGGAGTAAAAGAAGTATCAATTCCCTCTGCGGGTAATGCTGCCGGGGCAATGAGCGCCTATGCTTCATTGGCAGGGATGAAGTCATTTGTATTTATGCCGAAAGATGTACCGCAGCCTTTTATCTCGGAGTGCAAAGCTCTTGGCGCGGAAGTAACTTTAATTGATGGTCTAATTACGGACTGTGGCAAAATTGCAAAAGAAGGGGTTGAAAAGTTCGGTAGATTTGATGTATCAACATTGAAAGAGCCATACCGCATTGAAGGCAAGAAAACAATGGGATACGAAGTTGCGGAGCAAATGAACTGGGAATTGCCGGATGTTATTATTTATCCTACCGGAGGCGGAACCGGATTAATAGGTATGTGGAAAGCATTCGATGAAATGGAAAAACTTGGCTGGATAAATTCGAAACGTCCTCGAATGGTTACCGTACAGTCAACCGGATGTGCGCCGATGGTGAGAGCATTTAATGAAAACACCGAGTTTGCTGAACCTTGGCAAAACGCAAAAACGGTTGCGGATGGTTTGCGTGTTCCGGCTGCAGTTGGCGACTTTTTAATTCTTCGTGCTCTAAGGGAAAGTAACGGAACAGCAGTTCAAGTAACAGATGAAGAATTAATGGAAGGGGCAAATTTAATCGGCAGGACCGAAGGCATATTTGTAAGTCCTGAAGGTGGTGCATCACTATCTGCTTTTAAAAAGTTAAGAGAGCAAAACTGGATTATAGAAGGTGAAAAAGTCATTCTCTTTAATACAGGCAGTGGTCATAAATACATGCATTTGTGGAAATAAAAATGGCAGAAAAAAAAATTTATGATTTTTCATCCAGAGAAAACTCAGGCGATTGGTCATCGATAAATGATGTTGTGATGGGTGGAAAGTCTAGCAGTAATTTTAAGATTATTCATTCGGATTCTTCGGCATTATTTTCAGGCAATGTTTCATTTGAAAATAACGGGGGATTTGCTTCAGTAAAATCTTTTATAAAAGAATTTATTTTTACAGGATTTAAGGGAGTAGTATTAAAAGTAAAAGGTGACGGCAAGCTTTACAGTTTTAGGGTAAAAACAGATTCCAGTTTTGACGGGATTAATTATAAAATAGATTTTTTAACAAAGGCTAACAGCTGGATAGAAATAAAATTACCATTCTCGGATTTCACTCCCACTTTCAGAGGTAAAAAACTTTCGAATGTAAAACCGCTTGATCCATCACAAATTCAACAGGTTGGTTTGCTAATTAGCAATAAACAAGAGGGTAGTTTCAATCTGCTGGTTGATTGGATTAAGGCATATAGGTAATGTTAGGAGAAATTAATTGAATAGACAAATTGAAAGAGAAGAACTTTTTACTATTCTTTTTGCTGCCCTAGCGATTTTGGTTATTAGAAAAATCCCTTTCTTCGGAGATTTGTTAACTCTTATACCGATACTTGGCCCGAGCATTCCATTCTTTCTTTTGAGTATCGGGGTATTTATTTGGCTGCTTAAAAAGGGGAGAACACTTTCTGATTTTGGATTGAATAAACCGGATTCATTTCTGAAGACATTTTTATTGGCGGTTTTAATAGGGGCAGTAAAAATTGTTTTGGTTTCATTAATTTTGAATTTGTTTGAACTACCCATAGACATTAGCCGAATTGACCCTTTAAAAGGCAACCTTTCGTTACTCTTAATTTTGCTACCAATGATGTGGATTGTAAACGGCTTTGGAGAAGAGTTACTACACCGGGCAGTTATTATGAAAAAACTTGCAATCATTTTTGGGAATGATAAATCAGCTTGGATAAAAGCAATAATTATTCATGCTGTTTTTTTTGGTTTGGGACATGCTTACCAAGGTTTAACGGGTATATTTTTAACAATTCTTTCCGCAATAATTTACGGTGCTGCGTTTTATTTGACAAATAAAAATTTGTATATACCGGTTATTGCCCATTCATTTGCAAACAGTATTGCGTTTTTGGAATCGTATTTTGACACTTCATTTTTATTGTAATTATTTTTAATATAAATATAACCTCACAAACCAATATAAAATCAAGAGTGGTGTTTTTGGGATAATGTGTAACTTCAGGATATTGATTTCCTTAAAATAATTCGTTCCCGTCGCAGTTAGAATACTTATTTAATGAAATTGAAATAAATAGAATTAATGTATTTTTCCCGGACAGCACTCGATACGGTATGGGACAAATAATACCCTTTCTAAATAAAGAGAATAATATTAAATACGTCTTGATTTGTTTGGGACCTTCAGACATAGCATTTAATAATCAACCTGAACAAATTCGAGAATTTTATTACTATTTTTAAGGGGATTACAGGGAATGCTGAAATGAACTGAGCTAACCAATTGTGTCCGAATAAAAAGGAACAATAAAATAGCAAGGTTCTTTTACAATAATCTAATTAAACACTTAAACTAATAGCAGGGGTTACCATGTTTAAATTAGCTGCATTCCTTTTGTTTATTACAATTTCATTTGCACAAAATAAAGTTGAATATATGGGGTTCAACTTTAACCTTGAAAAACTTGTTGAACGGAAAGATTCATCTGTTATGATACAGAACGGAGAAGAAACCGGCTATTGGGTTTGGGAAGTAAATCAAGATCAAAGTAGTATTATTATTGCTAATACATCTGTGCTTCACGGGAAAGTACAAGAAAATGTAAGTATGCAGTTTCTAAAAACTGATCCTTCCAAAGGCAGTATAGACCTT
Organism: Melioribacteraceae bacterium; assembly: GCA_028282005.1. Classification (GTDB taxonomy): domain Bacteria; phylum Bacteroidota; class Ignavibacteria; order Ignavibacteriales; family Melioribacteraceae; genus JANQIV01. Next base: position 3,203 of record JANQIV010000235.1, read on the forward strand.
TTCATGAAGTTCGGCGAAAGCACTATCAAAAATAATTTTATAATTAATGGCGATCAAATAAAAGGCACTGTAGATGCTAACGTTCGAGGAAAGAATACTTTCATTAAAATGGATACTACTGCTGATTTCAATATTGCACGGGGATTTTTAGTAGCCCTTCTCCCTACTTTGGAAATTGAAATTGGGAAAGAGGTTGAATTAGAATTATTCAATCCCATTCAAGCATATTCATTCCCGATTAAATTAAAAATTGCCGGAGAGGAAAAAATTTCAGTGAAAGGAGGGACATTTGATACTTACAGAATTGAAATGCCCCGAACCGGTGATAAAGGAATTTCAAACAATTTTTATGTTACTAAGGAAAGGCCTTTCAGAATAGTAAAAACAGAAGTGATAGAAAATCCCATGGTAATCGAATTTGTGAAAAACTTGAATAAATAGATTATATAAATTTTATTCTTTCTTTTGCTTTAAAAAATGTAAAAATCCGTAACAAATTAATTTATCCTTGACAATTTGTTAACGATAACTTAATTTTAAGCATATCCCTGTTAACGCTACCAAATAAAATATTAATTGAGGAGAAAAATGTTAACGTTATCAATTGCAGATTTGGAGTTTATAATGTTAACGTTACCATAAATATGCAATTCAACAATTATTTATAAAAGGAGCAACAAACTCTTCAAAAAAATGAGGATACTATGAAAAAAAAATATTTACTATCTCTACTGATGTTTATACCAATACTTGTTTTCTCGCAAAATAATGGGAAAATTGCGGGTAAGGTTGTTGATAACTCGAAACTGCCGCTTATTGGTGCAAACATTATTGTTTTGAACACAACTAATGGAGCTGCAACTGACGAAGACGGAAGTTTTGAAATTTCAATTACTCCCGGTACTTATTCCGTTAGAGCACAATTTGTTGGGTTTTCAAGTCAAACTATTGAAAATGTGGTTGTTGAAGCTGGCAAAACGACGGTTATTGAGTTTAACCTGGAAATGGAAGCTTTGGCTGCACAAGAAATTGTAGTTATTGGTTACGGTGTTCAAAAGAAAACAGAAGTTACCGGAGCTGTTACATCCATTTCTCCGGCTGATGTTCAAAAGATTCCAACAACACAAATTGCCGAAGCTATTCAAGGTGCCGCTCCCGGTGTTAACGTTTCATTTGGTTCAGGTGCTCCGGGATCAACACCAAATATCAAAATTAGAGGTGCGGGATCACTTGAAAATAATGATCCGCTTTATATTATTGATGGCGTTCCTGCTGATATTCAATATGTAAATCCTGCCGATATTGAAGCTATTGATATTTTAAAAGATGCATCCTCTGCCGCTATTTATGGCTCTCGTGCCGCTAATGGTGTAATACTGGTTACCACTAAAAGAGGGAAGCCGGGTGATTTAAAAATAAACTACAGTACTTACTTGAACTCTCAATCACCGGATGCTGATTTTCCGTTTATCACTAACTCGAGAGATTATACAAATGTAGCTAAACAAGCAATGGATAATGTTGGTCAGGATTATTTACAATTTATTACAGATTACGAAGCTAACCCTTCCGCTTTCAGTAACTCCGACTGGCAAAATGCTTATTTCAGAGATGCTGTAGAACAAAAACATGATTTGAGTATAAGTGGCGGGACTAAAGATTTTAATTTCTCTGTGTCAGGGTTGTATGCAAATCAAAAAGGTACAATTATCAACACAGATAATGAAAGGATGTCTCTAAGAATAAATTCTGATTTTAAAAAAGGCAGATTAAAAATAGGAGAATCTTTTTCAGTAGGTAAATCAAAAGGTACTTCAAGATGGAATTACACTTTTAATTTTTTCCATCTGGCAAGAATGTCACCCTTAACACCAATTTGGGATAACACTCCTTCTGGTTACGGTACACAATGGGATATCTCTGGATTAGCTTTGGAAGGTAATCCTATTTTGCAAAATGAAATAAATGAACTTACATGGGATGACGTTAACATTTTGGCTTCAGGTTATTTGGAATATGATATTCTTGATGACTTAAAATACACGTTTAGAGTTAGCCAAAATATTGATAATAAATACGAATTCAATTACTTCCCGGAATACTTTACAAGTGATGCTGATAATAATCCGACAACAAACATGGATGAAACAAGAGAAAGACAGTATCACACCATTATTGAAACATTTGCAAACTACAATAAAGCTTTTGGCAAACACAGCTTTACTTTAATGGGTGGATATTCTCAAGAAAAAATCGACAATAGAGAAACTTTTGCTTCTGTAAAAGGATTTCCATCAACTGAACTTAGAGTTTTGGGAGCCGGTGAAGAAGGCGATAATGCAGGCGGAGATGCTTGGGAATGGAGACAAAGATCATTCTTCGGAAGAATCACTTATGCATTTGATGATAAATATTTAGTAACTGCCAATATTAGGCGCGACGGTTCATCTAGATTTGATTCTGAAAACAGATGGGGTACTTTCCCTTCGTTCTCTTTGGGATGGCGATTAAGCAAAGAAAGTTTCTTCGAAGGAATAGATTTTATAACTGACTTAAAAATTAGAGGAGGTTACGGTGAATTGGGTATGCAGGAGTTTGATGACTATGCATACATTGCAAAAATTATCAAAGATTGGAACAGTCGTTTAAATTATCCTTTCGGTGAAGGAAGAGATCAGGGCATTATCGTAGGTGCTCGCGCTCTTAGCTTCCCTTCTGTTGGAATTCAATGGGAAACTTCGAAAGAAACAAACGTTGGTTTTGATATGGCATTGTTCGGAAATAGAATGACTTTGACTGCTGATTACTACCAAAGAGAATCGGAAGGTATTTTATATGCTGCACCAATTCCTTTATCATCAGGTTCTTATTCACCTCCGGTTGTTAATTCAGCATCAATTGAAAACAATGGCTTAGAGTTGGGAATAGGTTATAGAAATTATGATAATGAATTCAAGTATGATATCAACGCTTCGATCTCAACTTATTCAAACGAAGTAACAAAATTGGGTCAAGGAAATGAAGAAGCAGTTTGGGGCGGTGAAATACATTGGAGTATGGATTTAACAACAAAAACAGAAGTTGGCCAGCCAATAGGTTCATTCTTTTTATACAGAACAGACGGTATTTTCAAAAGTCAAGCTGAAATAGATGCGTACACAAAAGACGGTAACTTGATTATGCCCGATGCTCAACCAGGTGATTTAAAATATGTTGACGTTAACGGTGACGGTAGAATATCCGGCGATGATAAAGAGTTTATGGGCAGTGGTGCTCCCGATGCTGAATTTGGTGTTAACTTTTCTGCCAGATATAAAAGCTTTGATATCTCTCTAAATATCTATGCTGTAACCGGAAAACAAATGATCAACGGTGCAAGATGGTTGACAATGAGGTTAGACAAATTTGCAGGAATGCATGAAGATTTACTCGATGCTTGGACACCTCAAAACGCCGATAGCAATATCCCAAGAGTACTTTATGCTGATGATAGAAATGCTCAAGCTTCAGACTATTGGCTTGAAGATGCTGACTACTTGAGAATAAGACATATCGAAATTGGTTACACATTTCCTAAAGGAATCTTAAATGCTTTGGGTGTTGGCAACTTAAGAATTTATGTTGCTGCTGATAACTTAATTACAATAACAGGATATGACGGTTACGATCCCGGAATAGATTACGGAAGTTTATTTGACAGAGGAGCAGACAGGTCGCCATATCCGGTGCCGAAACAATTCTTAACAGGAATACAATTAGGTTTATAAAAATTAAAAAGGAAGATAAAATGGAAAAAATAAAAAAACATTTTACTGGTTTTCTTCTATTGTTGATTGCGGCTTTTACGTTTTCCTGTGAAGAAAACTTTTTGGAAGTAACAGATCCAAACAATTTAACACCTGATACATTTTGGAAAACAGAAGCAGATGCAGTTAAAGGTGTTACTGCTACTTACGCTCTTTTTCAATACCAGCTTTGGGGCGGCAGATGGGGTTTTTATGAAGGCTGGTATGAAAATATGCAATGCCGCAGTGACTTAATTCATCTTGCTGATATGTGGGCCCCTTTTGGAGGAATGTCAAGATATGAAGCTAGCCCTACCTCTTATGTCATTGACGGATTCTGGGAATTTACATATCAAGCTTTGTATGCATCAAATCAAGTAATTGAAAATGTACCGAATGTTGCAGCGGATGACGCTACTAAACAAGCTCTAATTGGTGAAGGAAAATTCTTGAGAGCTTATGCCCATTTCTTGCTGGTCAATACTTTTGGTAATATTGTACTTGTTAATTCAACTCCAAAATCACCGGATGAATTTTATAAACCTCAAGCCAGTCAAGCCGAAGTTTGGGCATTAATTGAGAGTGATCTTCAAGAAGCTAAATCTGTTTTACCGGATTCTTATCCGGCTGAATGGAATGGCAGAGCAACCAAAGGAGCAGCAACAGCATTGCTTGGTAAAGCTTATTTATTTCAAGATAAGTGGGCGCAAGCAGCATCTGAATTTGAAGCTGTAAAATCAATGAGTTATCAATTAGTAGATGATTATGAAAGTCTATTCACCGGAATGAACGAACATAGCCCGGAGTCTATATTTGAAATAAATTTTACAATGAGTGACGAAGGCGGCAGAAACGAAAGAAACTCTTTCCCAGCGATGATGGGTCCTTGGAAAATGGAACACCCAAATGAATATCTAAAAAATCTTTACATGAATGACTTAACCTCCGATGGAAATTTCTCAAAAAGAGTTTTCGGTTCTATCGTTTTTAATCATCCTGAGTCTGATATCTGGTATTTTGACGGAGGAACTTTTGAAGACTACTACGGTGCCGACGATACAAATGTTTACTGGAGAAAATTCGGATACTATAATTCAGACAACAATAATGGTTACAGTTGGTCTCACAGCGGTACTAACATGCCGATTATAAGATATGCTGACGTACTATTAATGTTGGCTGAAGCTCAAAACGAAATGGGCAATACAGGGGAAGCGATAAACAATATTAACTTAGTCAGAGAAAGAGCAGGTTCAACGCTAATAACGTCAATGGATCAAACTTCATTGCGCGAACATATTCGCCATGTTGAGCGCCCTTTGGAACTTGCTGGTGAGTGCGGCAGATTTTTTGACTTGGTAAGATGGTATAAAAACGGAGACTTAAAATCTGTTCTTCAGGCACATGGCAGAGAAGACTGGGAAAAATTTGATAACGGAATAGACATATATTATCCAATCCCGCAAAGTGAAGTTTCTGCGAATCCTTTTGTTACTCAGAATCCCGGTTACTAGTAACAAAAGAAATTCATATTGAAGCTACTCCTTAAGTGCGCCCGTTTGCGTTTTGCAGCGGGCGTTTTTATTTACTAATTTAACTATCCTTGAATCTAACATAATTTGAAAGGTAATACTAATGCCTCAATTGACATTGGAGTACTCAAGCAATATAGCTGATGAAATAAATTATGAATCACTTTTTGATGAACTGCACAAAACACTTTCTGAGGTGGGTGAAATCAAACTAGAAAATTTTAAAAGTAGAGCTATAGAACAAAAAATTTTTTATGTGGGTGATGGAAATCCAGGTAACGGATTTGTGCATGTTGAATTTAAATTGTTGGAAGGAAGGGAAAATGAATTAAAAAATAAACTGGGGCAAACAATTTTAGAAACCTTAAGGAAATATTTATCAGCATCAATTAATAAAATTAATATCCAGATAACTGTTGAATTGATTGATATAATTAAATCCGATTATTATAAATATCCAGATAATCTTTAGTTGTCTAATACATAAAACGATTGCTCGTTTCATTATCTTCCAAATTTAATGTTGATGTTCCATTTTTGATTGAACAAAAATATGCTTTAATATCAGTTCTAGTTTTATCTTTATAGGTTTTTGTAGCCAAATCTATAAAATCAAGATAGTCTTCATTCTTTACAAGGTTGATGGTACAACCGCCAAAACCACCGCCCATCATTCTTGCGCCAATAACGCCCGGATGATCTTCAGCAACTGAAACTAATATATCTAATTCTTTGCAGCTAACTTCATATTCATCTCTCAAACCGTAGTGGCTTTGAAACATTTTTTCTCCGAAAGCAGAAATGTTATTTGTCCTTAAATCTTTACAGCCTTCAAGTAATCTTTGATTTTCATTGACTACATAACTACATCGTTTAAAAAGCAATTCGGGTAATCTGTCTTTATGAGAGTTTATAAAATCTAATCCAACGTCTCTGAGCGATTTTATTTTTGGATTAACTCTACTCAATATTTTTATGCCTTCCTCACATTGCTCTCTTCTTATATTGTATTCAGAAGATTGAAGTTTATGTTTTACTTGAGTATCCAAGAGGACGATTTTATAATTATCAAGATTAATTGGAACATATTCATATTCAAGTGATCGACAGTCAATTTTTAGGACTTTATTCTTTTCGCCAAAGATGTTTATATACTGATCCATAATTCCACATCTAAGTCCGACAAACTCATTCTCAGCTTTATGAGCGATTTTTACTAAATCAATTTTTGTTAAGTTCAAATCAAACAATTGATCCAGTGCATAAGTCAAGCCCCCCTCGATAGCTGCAGAGGATGATAAACCTGCACCAATAGGAATATTACCGCCAAATACTAAATTGAAACCACCGATTGCTGCACCATTCTTCTGAAGTTGATCAATTACACCCAATAAATAATTCGGCCAAAGTTTTTTGGAATATTTAATATCACTTATATCTGTTTTGATTGTATCATTCAAATCAATAGCTATAAGTTTGCAGCTATTGTTATCGGATGGATGAATTGCAAATATTATTTCTTTGTCAATTGCAGCGGGTAAAACAAAACCTTCATTATAATCAGTGTGTTCACCGATTAGATTAATTCTTCCTGGAGAGCGAAATACAAAAGGCTCTTGATCAAATTCTTTTTTAAATTTTTTGATTACTTGATAGGGAGTCATTAAAATTTACCAATATTTATATCAATGGGTTATGCAGATTCTCTTACGATAATTTCTGTATCGATTACGAGTTCTTCTAGTTTTTCTGTTTCGTTTTCAATATGCTTTATTAATTTATCGGCAGCTAATTTACCAACTTCGTAAGCCGGCTGTCGGACAGTTGTTAAAGGTGTTCGCAGCAATTCAGCTCTTATATCATCAGAGAAACCGACAATTGCGATATCTTTAGGTATATTTAATCCGCAATCAATAATAGCCTTCATAGCACCAAATGCAGCGGGATCATTCACAGCAACAACCGCACGGGGTCTTCTACTCTTTGGTAGTTCTAACAATTTCATCATAGCTTTGTAACCACCTTCTTCATGAAAACCAGATTCTATTACATACTCTTCTCTTAAATTGATACCATGGTTGGTTAATGCTTTTTTGTATCCGTCGAATCTTTCTTTACCAATTGATATACTCAAAGGTCCACTCAAATGTGCAATCTTTTTTATCCCTTTTGAAATAATATACTCTGTTATTTGCATACTTGATCTTTCATCATTAATTCTAACACAACTTGCACCAATGTTATGAACACAGCGGTCAAAAAACACAATCGGAATACCATGTTTAATCGTATCTTTATAAACTGAGTAATCGGTAACAGATTCAGCTGTTGAAATAAGTATTCCGTCAACCCTTTTAGAAAGCAAGGTAGATATTGCATTACTTTCTCGAGTTGCATTTTCGGCAGAGTGAGTTAAAATAATTTGATAGTGTTTATTGAAGGCTACCTCTTCAATTCCTTTAATTACTTCGGGAAAAAATGAATGAGTAAATTCCGGGATAACTACACCAATCGTATCTGTCTTTTGCGACACAAGACTTTTTGCAATTTGATTTTGAACGTATCCCATTTTGCGGGCTACTTTAAGAACTTTTTCTTTAGTTCTTTCATCTACATTGGGCCTGTTATTAAGTGCTCTCGATACTGTCATCATTGAGACACCCAGTTTGGCAGCCACTTCTTTAATTGTTACTTTTCCAGCCATATTACCAATTTAGTTTTTTATAGAATAATGAATTTTACTCAAACTTTTCAAAATTTCTGCTGCCCTTTCCGGTGTAATATCTCTCTGAGGATTAGCGAGCATTTCATATCCGACCATGAATTTTTTAATTGTTGCCGACCTCAACAAAGGTGGATAAAAGTGCATGTGTAAATGCCAACCATTATATTCTCTATTGTCAGTAGGCATTTGATGTATCCCGGCTGAATAAGGAAATGATACATTGAATAAGTTATCGTACTTTATTGTTAACACTTTTATTGCATCGGCAAATGAATATATAATTTCATTATTGAATTCCAACAAACTTTTTAATTGTTTTCTCGGAATAATCATAGTTTCATAAGGCCAGGTAGCCCAGTAAGGGACAAGTACAACGAACGCTTGGTTCTCATAAACTAATCTTTCTTTTAACTCCAGTTCCAAAGCAAGGTAATCTGATAAAACGCTAACACCATTTATTTCGAAATAATTTTCGAATGAAATTGTTTCTTTTGCAGGCTCACTTGGAATTGAATTCTGTGCCCAGATTTGTCCATGGGGATGAGGATTGCTGCATCCCATTAATTCGCCTTTGTTTTCGAATATCTGCACATAGTTAATTTCTTCTTTTGATCCGAGTTCTTCATATTGCTGTTTCCAAACTTTAATTACATTTTCAATGTCTTCAATTTCCATTTCGGGAAGTGTCAAATTATGCTTTGGTGAAAAGCATATTACTTTACAAATGCCTTCTTCAGAATTAGCAATAAGCAAATCATTTATGTTTTCGTTAACATTTTTTTCAATAGGAATTAAAGGACTGTAGTCATTTACAAAAACAAATTGGTCCGAATAATTTGGATTTACCTCGCCGCTAGCTCTTTTATTCCCCGGACACAAATAGCATCCCGGATCGTAATCAATTCCTTTATTGTTTTGTGTGTTCTCAGTCTTTCCTTGCCACGGCCTTTTAGTTCGATGCGGAGAAACTTGGACCCATTCACCAGTTAAAATATTTTTTCTACGATGGGGAATATCATTCAGTTTCATTTTTGAATATCACCTAGTTTTGATAAGATTTCATCTAAGTTACCAACAACTATATCAACATTTTCTTTATCGAATACAATTGGTGGTTTTATTTTTATTACATTGTGATAAGGCCCGTCCGTACTTAGCAGTACATGTCTATCTTTCATTTCGTTAACAACAGCAGTAGCTTCGGTATCCGCCGGCTCTAATGTTTCATGATCTCTTACAAGTTCAATTCCTAAAAACAAGCCCTGGCCTCTAACATCGCCAATAATTTTGTGTTTAGGTTTAATTTTCATTAATTCATCAAAGAAGTATTGGCCAACGTCTAATGAGTTTTGTTGAAGTTTTTCGTTTTCAATAACGTCTAAAACTGCATTGCCAATAGAGCATGAAACCGGATTGCCGCCAAATGTATTGAAATATTCCATTCCGTTGTTAAAAGCGTCTGCAATTTCTTTTGTTGTGATTACTGCTCCAAGTGGGTGTCCGTTACCGATTGGTTTGCCAAGAGTAACGATATCAGGAACAACATCTTGCAATTCAAATCCCCACATATGTGAGCCAACTCTGCCGAAACCAATTTGTACTTCGTCGGCAATGCAAACTCCGCCAGCTTCTTTAACTATTTCGAAGGACTTTTGTAAAAACCCCTCGGGTAAGAATACTTGTCCGCCTACTCCTAAAACTGATTCAAATAAAAATCCGGCTAAACCTTTATTCTCATTTTTTAACTTATCGATTATTGGCTTAATTTCGTTTGCATATTTTTTGCCAGCGTTTTTGTCTCTGTAAGCACCTCTGTATATATCGGGGATATTAATTTTATGAACATAGGATGGCCTTCCTTTTCCGCCAGGGCCTTCACATTTGTAAGGGCTTACTTCAACTACTTTTCCTGTGTTGCCATGGTAAGCATGGTCAAGCACAACCATATCTTCCTGACCAGTGAAAGTTCGTGCAAGCCTAAGAGCAAGTTCATTTGCTTCACTGCCTGAGTTAACTAAAAAGCAAACATTGAGAGGATCAGGAAATTTATCTGTTAGCCTTTTTGCATATTCAATAATATGATCGTGTAGGTAGCGGGTGTTGGTATTGAGAATCGAAATCTGTTTTTGTGCTGCTTCAACTACGTGGGGGTGACAATGACCAACATGACAAACGTTGTTTACGCAATCTAAAAACTTGTTGCCTTCTTCATCAAATAAATATTGTCCAAATCCTTTAACAATTTTTAAAGGCTCATTGTAAGAGACACTCAACGATTTACCAAGATGTTTTTCTCTTTGTGATAAAATATAATCCTTGTCAGCACCAATGTTCTTTAATCCTAATCCTAAGGCAGTTCTGAATTTATTCTCAATTATTTGCGGATCATATTGAAGTAATTTATTTAATAAATCCCAAGCGGGTTTTTCGGAAATTTTTAAATATTCATTTTCAGGATTTAGTCTAAACTGATGCGCAGACATACAAACAGAAATACAAAGTCTTGCGGCAATCAAATAAAACAACACTTCAATTTCGTCATTATTTAATTCAAATTCTTTTGAATACCCCTCTAATATTTTTGTCGCAACCAAGAAAGGATATTTGCTGTTCATCATTGCATAGGCAAGTACAATTGCAATTTCGTTTACAACAAAAGAATTGGCCATATCGCCAAAATCAATAATACTGCTTACTTTATATTTCCCATCTATATCTTTGAGAATAATATTATTGTCGTTTCCGTCATTTTGCAAAACACTTGTCCGTAGTTTTGGAATTAAAGGGACGACATAATTTTTGTATTGAGTCAAAAAATGTTTTGCTATTTTTCTTTTATCAGAGTCATCTATTTCATCTAAGTACTTTTCTATATCTAGGGTATTTCTCAAATCCCAAATAATATATCTGTGCGAATGGTGATTTGTATAATTTAATAATGCTTTACTGATTTTACCGTAAAGATTACCCAGTTGGTAAAAATGTTCGTCGGTATGTGTTTCAAATTCCGACCAGAATTTTCCTTCAATAAAACTATGAACCTGTAAAAAATACTCATGTTCTTCATCTGCTATAACAACAATTTTTTCGTTAGAAGCAGATTCAATTACTTCCGCACAAATTCCATCTTGAACAGATGAATTCAAATATTCCATTGTTTCTAATTGGAGGTTAAGAATATTTATATCTTCTTCACTGTTTGAAGTTTTAACAATATATTTTTTCCCATTATTATCAGTTACAGAGAAGTTTTGGTCGCGGTCGCTACATAGAATTTCAGCCGAACCTTTTATGTAGTAATTTTTCTCAACGAACTTTTCAATCTGAGTAGTATTAAAATGTGGAGCATTTAATACTGAATTTGACATTGGTGATCCTAATTAATTTAACAACTCAATAATAATTTATTTATATGTAAGAATTAATTTTGTAACTTAGAATATCACATTAAATTCTAAATCCAAAAAACAAAATAAAAATAACACCATGCTAAAAATAACAATAAAATTGTTAACGTTCACATTAATTTTTAATCAATTTGTTTTTGCTCAAAAAGATTGGCAAAATCCTAAGGTCATCGGCATTAATAAACTTGAACCTCATGCATTATTTTTTCCTTTTGAGAGCAAAGAGAAAGCACTAAAATGTAAAATAAAAGATTCGGAATACTACCAATCTTTGAATGGAACTTGGAAATTCAACTGGGTCAAAGTGCTGGAATTAAGGCCAAATGAATTTTATAAAAATGATTACGACGTAAGTAATTGGGCTGATATAAAAGTCCCAGGCCATTGGGATTTACAAGGCTTCGATACACCTATCTATACTGATGAAGAATATCCTTTCACGCCTGATCCACCTAATGTGCCTAAAGATTTTAACCCTGTTGGTTCCTATAAGAGAGATTTTACAATTTCAAACGACTGGGCAGATAGACAAATATTTATTTCCTTTGGTGGAGTTCGTTCAGCAATGTATTTATGGATAAATGGTGAGATGGTTGGTTATTCGCAAGGCAGTAAAGTTCCGGCTGAATTTCACATAAATAAATATTTGAAAGATGGTGAAAATACTTTATCTGTTGAAGTTTATAGATACAGTGATGGCAGCTATTTGGAAGGGCAAGATTATTGGAAGATGAGTGGAATTTTTAGAGATGTTTATTTGTACTCAACCCCTAATGTTCACGTGTATGATTTTTTTGTTAGAACAGAATTGGATGCTGAATATAAAAACTCAGATTTGGAAATAGACATATCATTAATTAATTATTTGAATAAAAAAGCAAAAGCAAATTTTAGTTTCCAACTTTTTGAGAGAATGAATATAGAGAATACAGTTTGGGATACAACTTTTATGAAAGAATATTCCGAAGAAAAAACTGACTTTTCAATTTCCACATTTATTTCGAATCCCCAAAAATGGACTGCAGAAACGCCTAATCTTTATAGCTTAATTATGACTGTGACAGATGAAAAAGGAAATCATATCGAGAGTTATAAAACTAATGTCGGTTTTAGAAAAAGCGAAATGAAAAATGGGCAGTATATGCTCAACGGGAAGCCGATTACTTTTATGGGAGTTAACCGACATGAGCACGATCCGATAACTGGAAGATACATTTCCGTTGAATCAATTATTGAAGATATAAAGCTGATGAAGATGTTTAACATCAATTCGATTCGAACAAGTCATTATCCGAACATCCCGGAATTTCATGATTTATGTGATATTTATGGAATGTACGTTATCCCGGATGCAAATATTGAAAGTCATGGGATGCAATTTCACGAAGAAGGATATGGAAAAATAAGTAATGATCCGGATTGGGAAGATGCTTTTGTGGACAGAGGAAAGCGGATGCTGGAGCTTTTCAAAAACCATCCTTCTATCATTATTTGGTCGATGGGAAATGAGGCTGGTGACGGTGTCCATTTTGAAACTTTGTATAAATGGATGAAAAATAGAGATTTCGGCAGGCCTGTTGTTTATCAACCAGCTTGGTACGATCCCCACACTGATATTGTTTTTCCGATGTACAGAAACAAATGGTTTATTGAAGACTACGCTGAAAAATTTCCAACACGTCCTTTAATATTATGTGAATACTCTCATGCTATGGGAAACAGTGTCGGTAATTTACAAGATTACTGGGATGTAATTGATGGGCACTCTTCTCTGCAAGGGGCATTTATTTGGGATTGGGTAGATCAGACATTTTTAAAGAAAGATGAAAACGGTAGAAAATATTGGGCTTATGGCGGAGACATGGGATTTGTAGGTGTACCTAACGATTCAAATTTTTGTGCTAACGGTTTGGTGCAGGCTGACAGAAGTTTAAATCCGCATATCTGGGAAGTTAAAAAAGTTTACACTCCGGTTAAGTTTTCAGCAGTTGATTTGGAAAAAGGATTATTCAAAATATGGAATAGAAATTATTTTACTAACTTAAATAATTACGAATATAGCTGGGCTGTTAAAGCAGATGGCAAAGTTGTGCATTCGGGTAAGTTGGATAATATAAATGGTGAACCTCGTGAAAGAATTCGGTTTAAAATTGATTACAAAGACATCATTTCAAAAAACGATTCTGAATATATTTTAACTTTTCGAGCAAAAACAAAATACAAAACAGTGCTTGTCAAAGCTGGTCATGAGGTTGGCTGGGATCAATTTATTTTACCAACTAAAGTTGAAAAGAAAAAAAATGATTTTACAAACGAGCAAAAAATAGAAGCATCTGAAAATGCAAATGAAATTAATGTAAGTGGAAAAAGATTTTCGTTTACAGTTTCAAAAATAGAAGGAACCGTTGCATCATTTGAATATGATGGAATAGAATTAATTGAAGAGGGATTTAAACCGAATTTTTGGAGACCAGTTACGGATAACGATCTCGGTAATGTTCTACAAGAAAGGTGTAAAATTTGGAAGGATGTTTTTAATGAGCAAACAATAGTTTCTGTTGAATTTGAAAAACTCAATGATCACTCTGCAAAAATAGTAGTTAAATCAAAATTGAAATCTGGTAACTCTGATTATATAAATGAATATAAAATTTTCAGCACAGGCGATGTCGTTGTAACAAATATATTTACTCCAAACGAAAAAGATTTACCTGAACTTCCTCGTTTTGGATCATCGATAAGCATTAATGGTAAATTTAATAATGTAAAATGGTATGGCAGAGGACCACACGAAAGTTATTGGGATAGAAAAACAAGTGCAGCCATTGATGTTTACGAAGGAAAGGTCTATGATCAATATCATGATTATGTTCGCCCGCAGGAAACGGGAAATAAAACTGATGTCCGTTGGATGGCACTAACTGACAAAGAAGGAAACGGAATTGCAGTGTTTGGCGAACCTACCATTAGTACAAGTGTTCTCCCGTTTTATAACAAAGATTTGTATCACAGTGGATTTGATAAAACCGGACAATCAAGTAAAAACAGACACTCGAATGAATTATTTGACAGAGGTATTGTAACTTGGAATATTGATTACAAGCAAATGGGTGTTGGGGGTGATAACTCTTGGGGAGCGAGAACCCATGAAATTTATACACTCCCTGCAAGGGAATATTCTTACAGTTTTAGAATGAGGCCGTTCAGCTCAAATGAATCGGTAATTGAATTAAGTAAACAAAAAATTAAATAATGGAAATCATGAAAAACTTAATCTCGACTTTGGCAATTTTTGTTTTATTGGTTTTTACTTCATGCGAAAAAGTAGAAGAGCATTATCCAATTGACAGAAACGAATTTCAAAATATTCTGAATATTAAAAATATCCCCCAGAATAAAGATGATTGGAATGCAATGTTCTTTGCTGATCAAGGCTCGTGGATGGCATATTCGTTACCGTCAGATTTATCTTCAGAGAACTATGGGAGTTTAGTTGGGCCATTTTCAATAATTGAGGGTAAGTGGATCAGTGAAAAAATAATTCAATTAAACTTATTTGATACTGAAGAGAATCAAATTGAATTGCATTCGGGCTATAAAGAAATTAATTATTTACCCGGATTGCTTTCACAAAAATATGAACTGAATAACCTGGAAATAAAAATTGAATCATACTTTGTTGATGCGTATAACTTGGTCTATTACTATTCAATTAAAAATAATGGTGATGAAGACTATTTACTGAATTATAATTTTACAGGTGAAGTGTTTTCCGATTTTGATTTCGAAGAGAAAAACAAATCAATTTTTGTAAATTCAAAAACTGATGATAAATACAATCTTGAAGTCCTGTTCAATGAGAGAAATATTAGCAAAGAAATTATTATTTTTGATACAGCATATTTTACTTCTAAAACTTCGGTTAAAATTAAATCTGCAGAAACTTATCAAAGTTTTGCTGTGATAAATATTTCATCTGAATTGTTTAATGCGTTTGAAGACGATACTGAAATAAACAGCCAGACTATTAATTCGCATAAAGAATCAAACGTAAAAAGATGGAATAAATATTTATCTGATGTAATTACTAAAAACAAAAACTGGGAAGCAAAAGAAGAATACCACAATTTGGTTGCTAAATCAGTAATGACTTTAATAAACAACTGGCGTGTTCCTTACGGAGATTTGCAAACAGCCGGTTTATTCCCTTCTGCATCTATCTGGTACTTTAATGGTTTTTGGGCATGGGATTCTTGGAAGCATGCGTATTCGTTAGCTAAGTTCGCACCTGAAATTGCAAAAGACCAAGTGCGTACTATGTTTGATTTGCAAGATGAAATGGGAATGGTTCCGGATGTAATTTATCAAAACAAAGAAGAGAATAACTGGCTCGATACAAAACCTCCTCTCTCTGCTTGGGCGGTTTTAGAAATTTATAAAAACGATGGCGATAAAGATTTTCTAGAAGAAATTTATCCTAAAATAAAGAAATATCATTATTGGTGGTATGAATACAGAGATAACAATAAAAACGAAATTTGCGAATACGGTGCAACACAAGATACACTTATTGCTGCTAAGTGGGAAAGCGGAATGGATAACGCAGTTCGGTTTGATAATTCTTCTCTCAAAAAAATAAATGATTACGCGTGGTCGCTTAATCAAGAGTCTGTTGATTTGAATGCTTTTTTATATGCTGAGAAATTGTACTTGTCTGAAATGGCTACAGCCATTGGTGAAGAGAAAGAAAGTAAAAAATATTTGCATGAAGCAGAAAACCTAAAAGAAAAAATTAAGTACAGATTTTATGACAAAGAAAGTGGATTCTTTTACGACTTTGACTTGATAAACAATGATTATATTAATGTGCAGGGGCCGGAAGGCTGGATACCCCTTTGGGCAAATGCTACCGATGATTATTCTGCAAAAACTGTTAAAGAAATTATGACTGATACTACAAAGTTTGCAACTTATATCCCTTTCCCAACTGTTGCAAAAGATGATCCCCAATTTTCACTTGGTTACTGGCGTGGAACTGTTTGGCTTGACCAGGTATATTTTGCTATAAAAGGTTTAAGAAATTACGGCTACGATAAAGAAGCTCAATTCTACACAAAGCAAGTATTCAACAGAATCGAAGGTGTGAAAAATTCAGACAATTCGATAAGAGAAAATTATAACGCTACGACCGGTAAAGGGTTGCGAGTTAATAATTTCAGTTGGTCTGCTGCTGCTTTGATCGAACTTTATTTGATGTTTGAGTAATTAGTAGTTTAGAAGAAGGTTTTTAGAAAAGCAAAACTCTTATTACATTAGGCTTTCTAAAAAGAGCTTTTTGAGTCATCAAAAAAAAATCAAAAATATTTGGTAAGATAGCTTTACTTTTCATCTCAACCATCATTTCGATATTTCTTTGCGAGATGATATTGCGATTTTTTTTCCCCGGCATTATTGTTTTATTTCCTCGTTTCCATACCGAAGCTCAATACGGTGAATATACAATTCGAATGAATAGACCGGATAATTCCTTTTATCACACAAGCGTTGAAGGTTCTTGGAAGTTTGAAATAAATGAAAAAGGATTTAGAAATAGTAATAACATAAATTATGAAAAAACAAAAAATACTTTTAGAGTGTTGTGTTTAGGTGATTCTCATACAATTGGTTTTGAAGTTGATCAGGAAGAGACATTCTCATATTTGTTGGAAGAGAATTTGAAGAAACAGAACGTACCAGCGGAAGTTTTAAATGCTGGAGTTTCCGGATTCAGTACTGCGGAGAAGTATATTTATTTGATAAAAGAGGGAATTAAGTACAATCCGGATGCTGTTGTAATTGGCTTTTTTAGAAATGACTTTGATGATAATATTAAAACAGGATTGTTTGAATTGAAAAATGACTCATTGATAGCAAAGAACTTTGAGCATATTCCTGGTGTCAAAATTCAAGACTATATTTATGATTATGCAGTTGTTAGATGGCTTAGTCAAAATTCATATTTTTATTCATTAGCATTTAATACAGTTTGGAATTATGCCAAGTTGAATTTGTTGAAAAGAAGCAGAGAGAATGTTATTGAATATGCAGTTTCTGAAAGAATTGAATTTTACGATTATCAAAAAAAACTGACATTAAAACTTATTGAAGAGATTTATAAATTTTGTAGAAATAAAAATATTGAATTGATAATTATAGATATTCCCTCATTTGGTTTGAAAGGGAATACAGGTTCTTCACTTCCAAAAAAAATAATTGAAGATTTTAAACTTAATTCTGATAAAATAATTTTAGCTGATGAAATAATTAAAAGTGTTCTTCCAAATAAAATTCACAGAGAAGAAGGCCACAGACATATTTCACCGGAGACACATTTGGTAATTGCAGAAAAAATTTCAGAATACTTATTGAAAGAAATTGAGGAATAGAAATGGACATAAATAAATTGAAATACCCAATTGGCGGGCCGAAGTTAGAAGTTGAACCAACAGCAGAAGAGATGCAGAATTATCTTCAAAGTATGAAAGAAGTGCCGGCAAAATTAAGACAAGCAGTAAACGGGTTAACTAATGAGCAGTTGGATACTCAATACAGGCCTGATGGCTGGACAGTTAGACAAGTAGTTCACCACGTTCCGGAAAGTCACATGAATGGGTACATAAGATTTAAATGGGGATTAACAGAAGATGAAGAGTCATTAATAAAAACTTATGACGAAGTGAGGTGGGCTGAAACTATTGATATAAAAGATGCTCCAATAGAAATGTCATTAATTTTGTTGGAAGCAGTTCACGTACGTTGGGTTTATTTATTAGAAAGATTGTCTGATGAATTGTGGGGCAGATTTTATAATCATCCTGAGACAGGCAAATTGTCGTTAAAAAAAGCTTTAGCACTTTATGCGTGGCATGGTGAGCATCATATCGCACATATAACTACATTAAAAGAAAGAAATAATTGGTAGAAAAAAATGTTAAACAAATTATCCGAAAGTCAGATTATTTTTAATGCAAATGGGGCTGTGGGTAAAAGAATTTCTTCAAACGAGAAGACTGAGTTCGTACATTTAACTTTAGAGGAAAATTCAGTAATTGAGACACATTCACTTGATTTTGATATCGAATTTTTTATTCTTAAAGGAAGAGGAAAAGTCTTATTAAATGAAGAGACTTTACTTGTTGAAAAAGATGATCTTTTACATGTTGCACCGGGTATCAACAGAAAATGGGAGAATATCGGAAATACCGCTCTTGAGGTACTTGTTATTAAACATTTGGAATAATGCGAGGAGAGCTGGAGATGGTAAATTATAAAGTAGATTTTCAAGAACTTGATTGGCATTCAGTAATTCCGGGGACAAGGGAAAAATCTATTAGTCAAGGTGGAAAAAAAATTAGATTAGTTGAGTACAGTAAGGAAATGGAATTGCACTGGTGCGAAAAAGGGCATTGCGGATGTGTTCAGGCCGGAAGCATGAAAATAGAATTTGATAATGAAACTCATATTTATATCCCAGGTGATTATATATTTATCCCGGATGGTGCTGAGCATAAACACAGAGCTACTCCGTTAACTGATAAAGTAAAAATCATGTTTGTTGAAGATTGTTGATCAATTATAATTAATCTCTTTCAATACATTATTTGTAAGTGGGTACTCGAAAAATTTTATAGATCTTTTCGATAAAATGTTTTGGTAATCTTCAGGTAGAAATTTAAAAGGAATTGAAGCGATAACTATAAGTTTTAGTCTTATCGGAATTGAGCTTAACAAAGTATTTAACCTATTTACCGGCATTCGGGTAATATCGATAATAAAATCGAATTCCTCATCGCATAGTTCCAAATAGTCAATCAAGTTTGTTATTCCACTGTTGGAAACAAAGTTTACTCCACCACTTAACATCCCTTTGAAGTAATCCTGTACTGATTTATTCTCTGATATTAAAACTATGTTTCTCATAATATTGACACACTCTTGAATCAAATTCGTTGCATGTTTTATTACCAAAAGTGTACCAATGTGTTATAAATCACTAAATGTTTTTAATTCAATAACTTAGAGATTTGATAGGATTTACGGTGTGCCTGGATATGTGAACAATTTACCTGGAGTGCAAAAATCATTCGTTAATTATTAAATTATACAATTAGGAAGATGTAAAAAATGCCGGATTACCCGGCATTTTCATAGGCCTCTTTTAACCATTTTATTAGTTCATTATCAACTTGTTTTTTATCGGTTATTTGTACTCTATGCGTGCACATTGACCCAAATGGGCCGGATGATTCTAATCGTTCAGAAAATTCTTTTTCTTTAAATTTTAGCCCGACATCAATTCTAGATTTTGTTGATGGCTGAATCAAAGCGAATTGTTTTTTTCTTCTCAAGCTGACATTTGCTTTTTTGGGTGTTATTTCAACATCGTTTCCGAACTTGGAGATTTTTGAGATCAGTAAATCATAAATAGGTTTTAAATCTTCCTTACCTTTGTACTGATTAGCAATTAGATCGTCGGAGTCTTGTGACCCAGCATCTGCTTCACGCGCTTTTAATGAAACAAAGTTGGCAAAACCATGTGTAAAGCCATGTTCTGCCTTTAAGAATTTTATGATTTCACTATGTTTTTCAATTTTATTTTTTTTTACAATCTTTATCCATTCCTCTAAAGATTTCCCGGTTTTTTCAAGTAGTCCTTTTTCCATAAATTTTCCTCTTAATTTAAAATATTTAAAATGCTCCCAAAATGATTCCCATTACAGATAATGAGATTGTGCTGTACCCGGCATTAATAAAAAACAATTTTAGTGATTTCATTTCGAATAAATATTGAATTCCGGTAAAAACTGTTACCCAACCGAGTCCGGCAGCAAAACCGGCAAAAAAGCCGAACATAACATCAGCTTCAGGGCCCAAAAACATTGCGAGATTAATTGCAGCTATTAATGATAGAAGAAATGAAAGTCCGAAAACTTTTGGCATATTTCTTTTACCGAGTAATTCTTCTGTAAAATTGTTTTCTTTCATCCAAATTTTCGCAAATAATGGCCCGTACCAAATACCTCCAATTACAAATGCTGATAAAGCTGATAAAAAAATTGCGACCCAATTTAAATCACCAAAGTTTACCATTGTACTTCCCCGTAATTTGATTAAAGATGAGTTGTCTAATTTGAGATGCAATTAAATTTATCGGAGCCAAATTGTATTGTAAAAAATTTACCTCTGCTGGGGAAAAAAATTTGTTCGCTCGTTGTTCTTTTGTTGTTCGATGTGCTCTTGCGGATTAATCCCACAAAAGTGTTTGAATTCTTTTATAAAATGTGCCTGGTCAAAATAACCACAATCGTTGCTTATTGATGCCCATGATACTTTTTCTTTGTTTTGAATTTTCGTAAGTATTTCGTTAAAGCGGACAATCCGCTGAAATACCTTCGGTGTTAAGCCAACGTACTTTTTGAACAAATGTATAAACTGTTTTTTAGAATAACCCGATTCATCAATCAGTTCGTTTAGTTTATTGTTTTCAAAAGTTGGGTCGTCTTTTATTTTGTTAACTGCGGTAAAAATAAAATCTTCTGGCTTTTTAGATTCGTCGTATTGTGAATTGAGCCAGTCAATTCCTGCAGTAAACTTTTCGTGTGGTGAACTATCTTGCAATAATGTATTTCTTAATTCTGTTATTGATTTTCCAAAATAGTTTTCTGCATCTTCAATTGAATTTGTTATTTCGTTTATCGGCAAATTTAAGAAAGGAAAAGTTCCGCCTGGTTTGAATCTGACCACAAACATTTCTGAATCTGGAATAACTGAAATAGTTATGTAATCTCTAATAACACCTGAAAGCCATGTCCCGGTAAATTTTCTTTTCTTTTCAAATGTGTCATTATCCAAGACATATCTTTCGATATTATCCAACTCCATCACAATATTTATACTGCCGTCAGGAACAATTTTCTCGAAAGCATGGCCAGGATCGTATCCTTTAAAATACACCATGTTATCAATAAATTGATCAAAAGGAGGTTCGGGATTATAAATTTCGAATATCATTTGAAGCCTTCATGTTTGTAAAGAAAATGCCGGAGTTACCCGGCATTTTGAGATTACATAAATTATTTTAATCTTTTTTGGCTGGTGCGCTGAACATCCATTGTATTCCAAATTTGTCAGTCAACATTCCGAAATATGAATCCCAAAATTGGTTGCTCGCTGGCATTGTGATGTTTCCGCCCTCTGCAAGCTTATTGAATTTTTCGTCAACATCTGTGCTATCATCAAGTCCAACAGAAACAGAAATGTTATTCCCTTTTGGACCTTGCAGGCCATCAGAGCCCATCAAAACCTGATCGTCTATTTTTAAGGAAACATGCATAATTTTATCTTTCATTTCATCCGGTATTTCCATTGGGCCTTCACCAAATCTGCTTTTCATTACAATTTCGCCTCCAAAAACACTTTGATAAAGATCAAAAGCTTCTTCACAATTGCCGTCAAAAGTTAAATAGACTTGAATTACCATTTCCTTCTCCTTTAAAATTATGTTATTTGTAAAAAATACCAATTTTACAAAAGTAAATCACTTTATTAATAAAAAAGAATAAACTTATTTTCCTTAATTTTTGCTGAGATTGATAATAATCTTTTAATAATATTAATGGATGTTTTAAACAAATTTTATTATTAAATGATTATTTTTCAAAAATAAATTACAATCAATTCTTGGAACTCAAATGAAAAAACTAGTCCTTATCCAATTGACAATTATTTTATTATTCGGTGCTTGTACTTCATTGGTATTGAAGCCAGCTAATTTTGCTTGGCCTGTCGAAGCTGTTTTAGCACCAGACGAAAATGGTACTGTGCAAGATGAAAGATATTCAGTTTCGTTTAATGTTTCACAGATATTCTTCGAAGAATTTGCTGATGCACCTATAAATCAAGATAAACAAATTAGAATAATCAGAAACACAAACGGTTTTTATTTTGTAACATCTAAAGAATTCAAAAATGTTTATGTGTTTGCAGCGGGCGACGCATCATTAAATTTAGTTAATAAAATTCTCATTTCAGAAAATGGTTTGCAGAATCCAGTAATGAATCAAAGAGCACCTTATATAGAACTGATTGATGGAGAAACAAATTACAATTTAACAAGCAAAGGAATTACGGGAAAATAATTATGCTGAATTGTAAATCCTTTTCAATTGTTACACTCGTATTTTTAGCCTTAACTAGTTTTTCATATTCACAGTCTGATTATGAAAAAACACAAAAATTCAACACAAAGTATAAAGAAATAGAGCAGTCAATTATAGATGCGGAGTCGCTTGCTGATTGTGAAGAATTGGAAACTGTAATTATCTATTTTAAGAATGAATTTAGTGATGATAAAGAGTTGTTAGATAAAACTCTCTACCCGCTAAAATTTGATGAATCATTTGTAAAACTTGAAGAACTGCTTGAAACAAGAAAAGGAGATTTTACTCAGATTACTTCTCTGCAGGATAAAATAAATTCTCTTGATAGGCAAAATACAACGCTACTTAATTTAATCGATGATTTGGAAGCCAGTCAAGTAGAAGATGCAGCTAAAATTGATTCTTTGAATAAACTAACTTCTCAATTAAAGACCAACATTAAAAGAAGAGATGAATTAGTTGAAAACATTGTTGACAGTTTACTCAACGACTATCTAAAAGATACTTTTACTCTAAACGATACTGAAAAGATATCACTTAAAAAATATATAGAATACAATAATTTGTTCTATAATATTGAACAAACAATTACAGATAATATTCGTTTTCTTGAAGCCACAAGATTGCAGACTGACGATTTTGCACAATTAAAAATTGACTACAAAGAGTTTGAATCAACATGGAATAAAATTGGTCCGAGGCTTGCGGAAATTTATTTAAACAACAAAGACAAAACAGAAAGCATTACTGAAATTAATGGTAAGTTCTCGGAATTAAACAAAACTCTCGATAATAAAATTTGGACGGCACTTTATAAAACCTTTAAAAGAAAAGATATAGTTCTTCAGCCATTTAAAAGTGGGGAAGAGTTTACAACAAGTACATTAGTTTTTATAGAAGACGAAATGAAAAATAAAAGTATACGCCGATTAAGTGATTTGAAAGAAAACTATGAGACATTTGTTGACAGTCTTTGGTTCAGCGAATTCAAAGCTAATTGGGTGCCGTTTTTAATTGAAAACAAAATGTTTACCGTTGAGCAAAAAGATACTATTGAAACTCAATTTGCAAATTGGAATGAAGCTCTTATAGAAGAAGAGACAGAACCTAATTATTGGAATTATTTAATTGTTGCGGTAGTAATTATTGTAATTGCGATTCTGATGGTATCAATGTTTAAGAAGAAAGATTAATGTGAAGTGATAAAAGGCAACATGAAGTGTTGCCTTTTTTATTCATGAATCTTTTTACTTGAAAATCACCTAATTACCTCATTAAGATAATTCCCATTACAATCAGAATAATCAAATATTAATTTATTATAAAATTTATTTTCTAAATATTGATTTAAAAATAAATAAAACATAATATCCTTTATTGCTGTTCTAAACTTTTTTCGAAATAATAAAAGGAGGATGTTATGTCAACTTTATTTCAAATTAGACTCAAAAGTGTTTTGGTAAAAGAAAATGGAAAGATTGAGGAAGATGAGAAAGGAGTAAATGCGTTAGCAGCTACTTTATATTATCCCAAGGAAGGTGTTCCAGCTGTGTCATCAACTAGAGAATTGAAGTTAGAAGATGATAAAGAATTAAATTATTTTAAGGAACCACCGCAAAAACAATTACTGTTTAAAGAAATTGTTAAAGGTAATTCAACATTAGAAGTAGAAATTAGCGCAATTGAAAAGGTTACTAAATTTCAAAAAATTATTTGGAAAGTCATGACGGCAGGTGCTACAGCCGCAGTTGGAGCAGCGGTTGGAGGAATGGCTGCTTTTGTTTCTGGGATTATAAATACTAGCACTGAGTCGTTATTTGAGTTAGCAGAGCCTAATGATAAAATTAGTGTTATTGGTAGAGGATCAATGCCTATTGATGAAAATACACCGGAAGGAGATTTCGTAGTTCAGTTAAGTGTTCCTAAAGAATTAACTTTATTTCAGAGGAAACTTAATGATAGGGGTGAATTCGTTGATGTTAAAATGAAAATTCCTAAAGGATATAGTAATGCAATGGTAGTGTTTGACATAGCTAAATTGTAATTGAATTTACTAAAATTTATCAGAGTGGTATTTTACTAATTAAAAATACCACTCAAGTTCAACTTGTGAATAACTGTCTTTTCTAAATCCGTAAAACAATTCTTCTTCATCGATGTTTGCGAAACCCCTTATGCGTAGGTTCAATTTGAAACTTTCACCGATTCTTCTGCTGCCTTCAAGGTTTAAAAACATAGATCCGGTTTCGTGATTAATTACACTCCCCACAAGCAAATCTGTGCTTTGAACATCATTAAATGCTAAACGCGAACCGATAAAAATATGATTGTCGAATGGATTTGACGGCAGATTTTGCTGATCTCTGTCATCAAATAAATATTCAGTAATTACACCGACATCAATTCCTGAGCCGTTGATATCAGGGAAAGTGTATTCAAATCCGCCGGTAAACGCGAAAAATCTTTGTGCTCGCGAGTGACGTGTTATCCCTTCAAATTTCCACAGCCATCCGCCTGTTGTGTACTGAATATCGATTCCCGTTTGATTTATTAAATCGTAAAAAGGAACAAGTCTTGTAACGCCTTGGCTAAATGCAGGAATAAATCTTGGCTCGCGGCTTGTGCCGACAAAGTGCGAAATTCCAACATCAAAATCGCCGAAAGTGTTTGTGTAGCGTGCTGCAAAATCTAAATGGTTTTTATCATCTTCAGATTCGTAAAGTTCATTATCTGTATCAATTAATAATGGAAAACGGAATCTGCCTTCTTCGCCTGCAAAAGTTCTTTCTCTGAAATAGGGAAGAACAAATAAATCGAGTGTCCCCCAATCTTGAATGTAAGCGAAGTTAATCATTGGTTGGCCAAGCTTTTGTTCACCGTCAATATCCTCAACAAAATCTGTTTGATTAATTACATCTACCAAATGGGATGACTCCGTAACTCCCCAGAACACTTTACGAATACCAACTCGAATCTCGTAATCGTTGCTGTAATAAAGCCAAAAAAGTTCGCGGATATCAAAGTGCGTTCTTTCTTCGTCATTCAAATCCCATCTAAGAAACGGTACAAACAAAAAACTGTGATCTCCATTATCTAATTCATAATAAAGTTCAGGTTTAAAGGAGAAAGATAAGTTGTAAGTCCCAACTTGTTTATCGTTCAATGGTGATTCTGGAAAGAGGCGAGACTCAGTAGCAATTAGCCCGCTGAGTTCTTGTGCTGATATATTTATCGAAAAAAGGAAAATCAATAAAAATAGGAATTTTTTAATCTGCATTTTCTCATACCATAATTTTAAAATATCGTACCTCCGGCAGCATCTGCAATAGTGAATTTGCCGGAGGATTTTCTATTAAACTATCTTGCTCTTTTTAGTGAGTTTTTGTCGAAGTCTCTATCGGTTAAGCCGATCTGAAATTTGTAATCTTTGAACAAAAGGTCAGTGCTTTTATTTGTTTGGTGATTAACCATTTCAAATTTTGAGGCCCTCCAATATTTGTCTAAGTATTGTTCATAATCATGGTATGTTAATGTTTTTAGCAAGTCGTTTTTACGATCATAGAAAATTATTTTGTGTGGAATATATTTTACCTGATCATACCAAACAACTTGGCGTGTATATCCTGATTTTTTATCTACTGGATATCTTTCGACGATATAACAATCGATACCATTAAGTTGTTCCTCTTTTATGAATTTATAAGTATACTTTTCTACTTCCTGAGAAGAAATATCTTCGTAGGCAAATTCACTACCCATGAAAGGACCGGATTTGTTATTTGAGGCGATTCTTTTTACTCTTTTGAGGGCTGGTAGGTATAACCATTGGTCATCCGGCCCTTCTTTATGGGTAAATGATAAAAACGCTGTTCCTTTTACATCTCTAGGCTTATCAAAAATTACTAATGATTTGTCACCGTCACCATCAACTTCAAGAGTTTTGTTTCTCATTTCTCTTCGGCTTTCCTGGCCTTGCTTATTTCTTAAAATCATTTCTAATTCTACTACGGAATTATTAAAGCCGGTATCTCTTACATCAACTTCTTTAGCTATCTCCAGGCCCCGGGCCTCGTTCGCGGTTTGATCATAAATTTCATTACTGATTATTAACACCGGGATCAATAAAATCAGTGAGAATAAGAATTTTACATGTTTCATTTTATTTCCTTTTTAGTTTTATAATTTCTTATGCTTCCATTTTTGCAGGCACTGGTTCGCCAGTTGGTTCATTCTCACTTTTAACAAGTGGTCTAATTTTTTCAAGTTTCATCAATAATGGCGGTAAGAATAGAAAGTCAGCTATTAATGCGATAGATAATGTTATCGCGGTTAGTTTAGCCATGTTCCCGTTCATTGCAAATGCTGAGAAGGATAATACTGTAAAACCTGCAACCAAAATTAGTGAGGTAACTACCAATGCTCTACCCACAGTTGAGAATGAATATCTCACAGCATCTTCCGGATTCATACCGTATTCTCTTCTTGCACGGATATATTTAATTAAGAAGTGAACAGAGTCATCAACAACAATTCCCAAAGTCATACCCATTACGATTGAAAGCCCGACATCAATGTTGCCATTTGTTAATCCCCACAGTCCAAAGCCCATTGCGGCAGGCATTAAGTTTGGAACCAGGCTAAGTGCACCGATTTTAAAGCTTCTCAATGCAAACAACATTAATGTTGAGATTAATATTAGAGCAATAACACTGCCGTTGATCATACTTTTAATATTGATTCCGGAAATGGTAGAGAACATGATAGACGGTCCTGTACCGTATGCGAACATGTAATCCGGTGCGTTTTCTCTCAACCAGTCTTCACCAATTTTTGTGGTTGCCAGCATTTCTTTAGCACTCATATCATCCAGGGTAACAATCATTCTTGTTGCAGATTTGTCAACATTTATTTGATTGTTCAAATCCAGTCCGTATGGCAATGACATTTCGTATAACAATAAATACTGGGCTGCAAGTTCTCTATCTTGTGGTACTTTGTAATACGATTCTTCATCATAATGCATATTTTTGTTTAATCTTTTCATCACATCAGTGAAAGTATTTACGTGAAGTACACCTGGCTGCTCACGGTACCAAGTTGCGAATTCTTCTAATTTTGCCAGATATTCAGGATTGCTGATTCCGCCACTCTCACCTGCGCCAAGCGAATACTGAACTTGATAAATACCTGTTAAATTTTTTGTTGTGAAATCTGTATCTGTTTTGAACTGAATACTATCATCAAAGTAATCAACAAAACGGTCGTTAAGCTGATTGTTGAACAAAAATAAACCAACCAAAATTGCAGTTGCAGCACCGCCATAAAACAATGCGTTTTGTTTTTTAATTACCCATTCACCGAATCTTTCAATCAATTGATTATTTTGTTTTTCTTCTGAAAGTACTTTTACTCTAAATGGAAGTATTGAAATAAAAGCAGGCAAAAAAGTTATTGAGTACAAAAAGGCCGCAGCAACACCTGCTGAAGTTATATTTCCTAAGTGATTAAACGGAGGAACATCGCTGAAGTTCATTGTTAAGAAACCGATTATTGTTGATATGCTTGTCAGCAATACAGGCCTGAAATTTACAATCACACTTTCTCTAATTGCTTCTAGTTTTGTTTTACCTCTTCTTAATTCACGAAGGAAAGTAACAAGAATGTGAATTGAGTCAGCAATTGCTAATGTCATAATAATTGTTGGCGCTTGTGCTGATGGAGGAGTTAAACCGGTATTAAACCAGCCTGCAGCACCCATACCCGCCATTGTTGATATTGTAATAACCATAATTGTTGCAAATGTTCCACTGACTGATCTTAAAGTAAAAACCATAAAAAGGAACATTGCCAAATACATCAAAGGAGTCAACGACATCATGTCGCCCATGCTTGCTTCGGAGAATGCGTTGTTCAGCATAGCCAGTCCGGTGATGTAAACTTCAAGGTCAGGATATTTTTCATTTACCTGGGCAACAAGCTGTCTTGCAAACGCTGCTGCTTCCGGTACTTCGGTAATATCTTTTTGAGGAAATTGAAGAGTAACGTTAACGCCTGTTACTTGTGCGTTTTCGGAGATAATTTGTTTCACTAAAAACGGTTCGGAAAGAGCAATAACTTTCGCATTTTTTAATTCTTCGGATGATTTATTAATCGCATTTTCAACAAGATCTTCTACAATTAAATCATCTTCTTCGGAATAAGTATTTTGAAAGTTTGTTATTGCATCTACCCTAATGGAAAAAGGCATTTGCCAAGACTCATTTGTAAGCCACTCAACTGCCTCGAGAGTTTCGTTCGAAAAAACATCGCCGTTTTTTGAAGCTATTACGAAAAGGATATTATCATTTTTGGTGTAAACGTTCTGAATTTCTTCAAACGCTTGAAGCTGAGGATTTTCCTCGCTGAAAAATACTCGGTAGTCAGTATCGAATCTTAAATACCTTGCACCGCTTGCTATTAAAAAGGTAACTACAAAAGAAGCAATTACCACTAGCCATCTATTTCGAATTATCCAATCAACATAATTGGATAGGATTCCATCGAATTTGCCTAGATTTTTGTTACTCATAAATACTTCCCTATGTTTGTGTGAAAAAAATTTAATAATTTCGTAACAACAATTGTTACAGATATAGTCAAATTTTTTTATTCTTTAACAGAAATTTCCCCAGAGTTTATTTTCTCTTCAATTTGTTGTGGTGTTAGCCCTTTTTGCAAATATTTTAGAAGACCGGACCTTCTCATTGTATCCGTCATAACCTCTTCAAGGCTGATATTTGCCAAATAATCTGTTATAACATTTGTCAATGGTTTCAATACAGACGACAGTGTGTCCTGAATATTGCATCCAACAGGACAAATTTTACTTGGCTCGCTATAATGGTAATGGAAAATTATTTCTTCTTGCTCAACAGCTTTATAAATATCCGCTAAATTTATTTCTGAAGGTTTTTTTGCAATTTTTGAACCTCCGTTTGGACCCGATCTGGAAACAATTAAATTAGCTTTTGAAAGCATTCCTAAAATTCTTCTAATAACAACAGGATTTGTATTTACGCTCTCGGCAATGAATTTTGACGATTCAGTATAGTCCGGTCCAAAATATGTCCATCGGCTTGCTAATCCAGTCATAATATGTGTTGCGACAACAAATTTGCTACTCGTGTTCATTCTTCTCTCAATAATCTGTAACAAACATAATTACAAAATAACAAGATGTCAAGTCCGAATTAATTTTCTTATTAAATGACCGAAATAATTTTTATTTGAGGGACAATTCTGTTTGAATAATTATTTATTTTATCGGAAATAAAAAAATCTTAGATGGAAATGAAAAAAGAAAAAATAGTTTCTGTTATTGATGACTTGCCATTATGGTCTGCGCCTTTTGGACTAAAACTTTTAGATACAATTAAATACGAGGAGAATATTAATGTTCTCGATATTGGTAGTGGAACGGGTTTCCCTTTGATTGAAGTAGCTGGGAGGTTGGGAAGCACTTGTCAAATTTTTGGAGTTGATCCATGGAAAGAGGGTGTTGAGAGAATTAAAGAAAAAATTGATAAATGGGAATTAGAGAATATTAAAATAATTTTTGAAGGAAATGCGGAAATTCTTCCTTTTGAAAATGAATTCTTCGATTTAATTATTTCCAATAATGGGATTAATAATGTAAAAGATGATCAGCAAGTATTAAGTGAAATCAGCAGAACATCAAAGACCGGCTGTCAATTAGTTCTCACTGTAAACCTGCCTGATACTATGATTGACTTTTATAATTTGTTCGAAAGTGTTCTAGTTAAAAATGGTAAGATTGAAGAAATTATGTTTTTAAGAGATCATGTTTTCAATAAACGCAAACCAATAGATTACACAAAAACTTTAATAGAGCAAAGCGGATTTAAAATCAATTCTGTTTATGAGGACTCATTTAATTTAAAATTCAGTAACGGAACAGCAATGTTTAACCACCCACTTATTGTAATTGCATTTATAGATGAGTGGAAAAAAATTGTAAGTACACGAGATGTTGAATCAATTTTCAGTGAGTTGGAAATAGAATTGAACAATCTTGCCAAAGCTTCTAATGGATTATCTTTTAATGTTCCTTGGATTTGCATTGATGCAGTTAAAACCTAATTAAGTTTAAAATTCTGTTAATAATTTTTTAATAAAATTACAATTCAAATAGTTCAATAAATAGAAATTATGTAGTATCTTTAATTTGAATTATTGTTGCTACCCAATTTCTCCCCTCATTTAGAAAGGTAAATTAAATGCCGTCAATTATTTTGAATATTCTTTCAATTGTAATAATATTTGCCTCTATAATAGGAATGTTCTTTGCTATCACTTTATTGAGAAAAGGCAATGGAGCTTTAATATTAAGGTCAATATTTTCCTTCATTTTATTTGTGGTCTCTTTGCAGTTAATTGAAGTAGATTTAATGTTGAATGGCCTTACCTATTTGGTTCCTTGGATAGACGGTATTACTTTTCCTTTAATATATGGTATTGCACCCCTTTATTATATTTATATAAGAATGAGTATTAATCCAAATTACAGGCCTCAATATTGGTATTATATATTTTTCCTTCCTGTTATTTATTTGACTTATGATATCTGGGATTATCTTTTTATGGATCAGCAAATGAAGGCCGAATACTTAAAAAAAACCTATAATCATGAGTTTGTAATTAATGTTTTAGAAATGAATCTGGTTGCAAAAGCAAAATTTGTTTTCCTCTCTTTACAGATGGCGACTTTTTTTATTTTCAGCTATCTTAAGCTTAAAAACCACTTAAAAGTTTTTACGGATTTAGAATCAGATAATGATATCATTGAAAGGTTGAATTGGTTAAAAACAGTTACTGTTTTCTTTGGAGTTTATGCTTTTAGCTACGCTGCAATGCTT
>JANQIV010000267.1 GCA_028282005.1 Melioribacteraceae bacterium
TAGCAACAGAGAAAACTGTAATCCCCAACGCAGTTGGGATTGATATCGGCTGCGGAATGTGCGCTGTTAAAACATCTTTACCGGAAATTGGAAAAGATAAATTAATAGACATCGTAAAAGATATTAAAAGAACTGTTCCGGTTGGTTTTAACTGGCATAAGCAAAAACAAGATCCGGACTTAATGCCGGAAAAATTATCAAGAGATGAAATGCCGGTTGTTAATGAGCAATATGAAAAAGCATTAAAGCAAGTTGGAACACTCGGTGGCGGAAATCACTTTATCGAGGTTCAAAAAGGTTCAGACGGTTTTATCTGGATAATGATTCACTCAGGAAGCAGAAACATCGGTAAAACAGTTGCAGATCATTACAATAAAATAGCAGTGAAGCTAAACGAAAGATGGAAGACCGAAGTACCTAAAAACTGGCAGCTTGCTTTTCTTCCTATCGAAACTGATGAAGCTAAACTGTATTTGAATGAAATGCAGTACTGTATTGACTTTGCTTTCGCTAACAGAAAGCTAATGATGGATAATGTTAAAAATATATTCGTTAGAAAATTAAGAGACGTTGATTTTGATGAAATGATTAATATTGCTCATAACTATGCTGCATGGGAAAATCATTACAAAGAAAACGTACTAGTGCACCGTAAAGGCGCAACGAGAGCTTTCGAAGGTGAAAAAGGAATTATCCCGGGATCGCAAGGGACAAAGTCATACATTGTTGAAGGCTTGGGAAACGAAGAATCCTTCAAAAGCTGTTCGCACGGTGCCGGCAGAACAATGGGTAGAAAACAGGCGATAAGAGAACTGGATTTGGAATTAGAAAAGAAAAGACTCGATAAAAAAGGAATTATTCACGGGATAGAATCCAGGAAACATCTTGACGAAGCTCCTTCAGCTTACAAGAATATTGACGTTGTGATGGAAAGCCAAAAAGACCTTGTTAAAACTTTGGTTGAATTGCAACCTCTTGCAGTTGTAAAAGGATGAGATTAATCAATATATTTCTCGTGTCAAAACTACCTTACTAGGCACAAAGGTTTTAACATCTTTGTGCCTTAATAATAATGAGCGAATCAATATGAAATTCATTGCCGACCTTCACATACATTCGTTTTATTCTCGAGCAACAAGCAAGGACTTAACTTTTGAATACCTCTGGAAATGGGCACAACTAAAAGGCGTGCAGGTTGTTGCAACCGGAGATGTTGCACATCCCGGCTGGCTACATGAAATGAAAGAAAAACTTGAACCGGCTGAAGAAGGTTTATTTAAACTCAAAAACGAATACGAAAATAAAATTAAAGAAGAAGTTCCTAAAGCCTGCCAAGGTACTGTAAGGTTTTTAATCGGTGGAGAAATAAGCAATATTTATAAAAAGAATGACAAAGTGCGCAAAATTCACAACGTTGTTTTTACTCCCAGTTTTGATGCTACCGAAAAGCTGCAAGCAGAACTTGAAAAGATTGGCAACATCCGTTCAGATGGAAGGCCTATTCTTGGTTTGGATGCACGCGACTTATTCGAAATAGTTTTGGAAACCGATCCGCAAGCACATTTAATTCCCGCACATATCTGGACACCGTGGTTTTCACTGCTTGGTTCAAAGTCCGGGTTTGATTCCGTTGAAGAATGCTTTGCCGATTTAACAGATCATATCTTTGCGCTTGAAACCGGGTTATCATCAGACCCGCCGATGAACTGGCGTTTGTCTCAGCTTGATAAATACACACTAGTTTCAAACTCAGACGCGCATTCTCCCCAAAAACTTGCACGCGAAGCAAACGTGTTTAACACGGAAATGTCTTATGGCTCTTTATTTAATGCACTCAAAACCGGCGACCGCGAAAAGTTTTGGGGAACAATTGAGTTCTTTCCCGAGGAAGGTAAGTACCACTACGACGGTCACCGCAAATGCGGTATTCGCTGGGATCCCAAAACAACACTTGAGCATAACTGCATCTGCACAGTTTGTGGAAAGCCTGTAACCGTCGGCGTATCACACAGGGTGGAGACTCTCGCAGATAGAGACACCGGCAAAAAAGTAAACGCGCATAATTTCAAAAGCCTCGTACCGCTGCCGGAAGTCCTTAGCGAAGTTTACCAGGTTGGTGTAGGGGCAAAGAAAGTAAAAGAAAACTATGACATTCTTTTGAACCAGCTTGGTTCAGAGCTATCAATTTTACAAGATATTCCAATTGAAGAGATAAAGAATGCTGGCGGCGAGCTGTTAGCCGAAGGCATAAAAAGAATGCGCGATGGCAACTTGATATTAGCTGGAGGTTACGACGGCGAGTACGGAATTGTAAAACTTTTTGATGACGACGATAGAGAAAAGTTTTCCAGCCAGTTTGGAATGTTTGTTGGCTCAGCCAAGAAAAAGATTAAGGCTACGAACAAGAGTAAGGCAAAGATCGATATTGTTAAAGAGCCTGCCCCAAAAATTGAATACTATAAAAATGAGTTTAGCGTTGATAAAAAGGAAACAGCAAAAGACAATGATATTTTATCCGGGTTGAATGAACAGCAAAAAGAAGCTGTGCTTTGCATTGATCATCCATTGGTAATTGTTGCCGGGCCTGGTACAGGCAAAACAAGAACTTTAACTCATAGAATTGCTTTTTTAATTTCAGAAAAGAAAGTTGAGCCGGAAAACATCCTTGCAATTACCTTCACCAACAAAGCTGCAGAAGAAATGCAGGCACGTTTAATAAAATTGATGAACAAAGGGACTGCCGGAAAAATCACTATAAAAACATTCCACGCTTTTTGCACTATGGTTTTAAGGGAAGAAGCTGAAAGCGCCGGCTTAAACCCTTCTTTTATAATTTGCAGCGAAGATGATAGAAAAACGTTATTAAAACAAAGCATGCCTAAACAAAGCGAAAAAGAGGTTAATCAATATCTCGAAAAAATTTCTTCCGCAAAAAATCAATTACTTTTGCCTGATACTGAAGAGTTAAAAAATGAACCGGATTTTGTTGGTGTTTATAAAAACTATCAAACAGCACTTCAAAAGAATCATACGCTCGATTTCGACGATTTGATTTTAAACACAGTAAAACTTTTTGAGACAAATGAGGAAGTTCTCAAAAAATATCACAATAGATTTAAATGGATTTCCGTTGACGAATACCAGGATATCAACTTTGCTCAATACAGATTGTTGAAATTGCTAACGGATTCTGGGAACAACCTATGCGTTATTGGTGATCCCGATCAGGCTATTTACGGGTTTCGTGGTGCGAAGCGTGAATACTTTTTCAAATTTCAAGAAGACTTTCAAAATGCACAAATAAAAAGTTTAACTCAAAATTATAGATCAACCCAATTCATTTTAAACGCATCATCTCAAGTTATCACAAAAAGTACGGATAGAAAAAACATCGAAATTTGGTCTGATGTTGTCAGTCAAACAAAACTTCAAATCTACAAAGCTTCTACTTACAAAGCCGAAGCAGAATATGTTGTTCACCAAATTGAAAATATGATCGGCGGAACAAGCTATTTCTCTTTGGACTCAGGTCGTGTTAACGACGACGAACAAAAGGAAAGATCATTTTCAGACTTTGCAGTGCTTTACAGGATTGGTGCACAAAGCCATGCCTTAATAGAAGCTTTTCAGCGTTCGGGAATTCCCCACCAAACTGTCGGCGATACATCACTTTACGAGCGAAAAGAAGTGAAGGATATACTTACTTATCTGTGGTTTGTTTATAATCCTGAATCAAATTTCTATAAGGAAAAGATAAACGACAAAATTATTCCTTTGCTAGAAGAACTCCGCTGGAATTATGAATCAAAACATGTTGCGGAGTTAATCGAAATACTGCAAACATATTCGCTCTCAAACTCACTAATAAACGAAAAACAAAATGAGTTTATACACAAACTCATCTTAAAAGCAAAAATCTTTGATGATCGTTTGCACAACTTCCTTGAGTCAACAGCTTTGCAAAAAGAGACTGATGAATACGATCACCGCGCAGATCGCATAACACTAATGACTTTACATGCCTCAAAAGGACTTGAGTTTCCCGTTGTATTTATTGTAGGCTGCGAAGAGAATTTGATTCCATATAAAAGAGAAAACAAAACTTTTGATCTGGAAGAAGAGAGGCGACTATTTTACGTTGGGATGACACGCGCAGAAGAAAAACTTATTTTAACTCATTCCAAATCTCGTTTTCTTTTCGGCAAGATCTATCAAAACTCTCCTTCCCGTTTTTTAAATGATATTGAAAAAGCTTTAGCTGAATTTAAGGAGTCGGAATACAAAGCTAACAAAAAAGAAAAGATGAGCGAAGAAACTGATCAATTAGGGTTGTTTTAATATTTTGTTCAATGGACTTTTCTAAGCTTTGTTTCAGTTGGTGTAACAGAAACTTGATAAGTAACATATGATGCAGATTGAGAACATCCAACCACACCTCCCGTTTCTTCAACCCCAACCCCTTGCATCAATGCTCTATTTGAAGTAGTGGTTAAAACACTATAATTTCCCGAAGCAGTTGATTGCAACTCAGATGGAAGGGAAAATCCCACAAATGTTCCACCACCCCCGCCAAGTTTTTTATCTTTTTTGTAATACGATTGAGCCATGCCGGCAAATGTATTGAGAGAACCTATTACTTCGTCTCTATTGCTTTCCCGGGCTTGTGCTTCGAAATATTCAAGCCCGACTACAATAGCAATACCGACAAGTATTGCACCCACTAATATGAAAAGTAATTGCTGACTTCCCACGACTAGTACTCAAATTGGATCTTAGATAATTAATAGTTTTGTGATTTTTTTAGAAACATTCAAGTAATTTTATTTTTCATAAAATTTTTAAGTGTATAAAATATTCGAAAATTATTATGAGCAGTTGACCTAAATTGCAAAACAATTTTTGTAATTTAGGTGGCAATTATAATTTATTCTCTCGTCTCATGAACCAGCAAAACCATTTATTTGAAAAATATCTCCACCATCTCGATGTCGAAAAGCAGCCAAGCTCCATTAAAGCATTAGAGCAACTGCAAACAGCACAAATAATAAAATTCCCTTTTGAAAATATTTCAAAACTGTTGCTTTGGGAAAAAAGCAGCATCGATGAATTGGTCGATTTCGAATCTCATCTGAATAATTCAATTGTGTACAATTGCGGCGGGACATGCTATTCGAACAACTATTATTTCTTTGGATTGCTAGAATATATCGGTTACGAAGTTTCAATACTCGGCGCTGATATGGGAGAGAAAAGGGATATCCATTTGGTAGTAATCGTAAAGCTAGACGGTAAAAGATATTTATTAGATTCCGGTTACGGTGCTCCCTTTTACAAACCAATTCCTCTTGATAAAGAACAAGCAATTGAAATTAATTGGAGCGAGATTAAATACGTTTTAACAAAAGAGAAAGACGATAGACATAAAGTTACAGTTTACAAAAATGGAAAAGATGTTCACGGTTACACAATAAACAACGAAGAAAGAGATATTAATCACTTTGCCAATGTTGTCCGTAATTCATTTATTGATAAAGCGGCTTAGGCTGATTAAATATTTTGACAACTACAGCATTGAAATTGATAATATGAGATACAAAATTCACAAAGATAGAAAATCGTCAACTCACCAAATAAATGATGTTGATGAACTGGAAAATGTTGTTCGTGATAAATTTGAGTTGCCTAATCTCCCAATTCGCAAAGCCTTTGAGATACTTACCAAAAAGAAGAACATAAACTTATTTGAGGACAGCAAAAAAGGCTATTAAAAATTCATTCGTTAAAATGCCCGTAACGCAGATTTCAAATCTGCGCAACAATTGAGATAAATCCTTTGCCTAAAATTATTTATCGGCGTTTTTGATAATCATACTGACAGCATCGGAATCATTTTGCTCATCATCTTTTGCAATTACAGAACGTACTTCAAAACCGTTCTGTTCGGTGACATCTTTTAGTCCGTCAATACTGTACAACTGAAAATCATATTTCGTAAATTCGTAATGGCTAACTTTTTCTTTTGATCTAAAACCGACCGCGAAATATCCGTCCTTCTTCAAAACTCTTTTAATTTCACTTAATGCTTTTTCGGGACTTCCCCAAAAGTAAACCGTGTTGATTGTGCAAATCTTATCAAATGAATTATCTGGATACGGAATGTTTTCGATTTCCCCGTGTTTAATTTCGACAACACCTTTTT
This sequence comes from Melioribacteraceae bacterium, assembly GCA_028282005.1. Classification (GTDB taxonomy): domain Bacteria; phylum Bacteroidota; class Ignavibacteria; order Ignavibacteriales; family Melioribacteraceae; genus JANQIV01. Next base: position 6,200 of record JANQIV010000267.1, read on the forward strand.
CAATTAATTCTTTATTTATTTTTGTTGCCTCTTCAACCATTAATTCAGAATAGTCTATCCCGTAAACTTTTTTTTGATCGTTTGTAAGTAATTGTTTTAAGAGAGCGCCGTTTCCAAAACCAATCTCCAAAATTGAATCGCCCGGCAACTTATTAAATTCACTATAAACCAGCTCGGTTATAAATTTATTTGATTTACTTAATTCTGTTCCGACAAATTTACCGTTTTCGCCCGTCGGCTTTCTCAACTGTTTTGCAATTTCTTTAGCATCCATAAATTGTGTCCGAAATTTATTTGGTGATGAATTGATAATTACTGAATAACGACGTTAAATTGATTAATTTATTTTTGAAAACAAATCTGATTCTAAAAATAAATTTTATGAATATCCAAGAAATAACAGCTAAGTCAATATTACGCAAGCAAAAGAAAATTGATTCATGGTTTGTGTCGCGCTACGGAATGAACCTTTATCGCGGCTGCTCACACAATTGCATTTACTGCGACGGCCGGGATCAAAAATATAATGTTGAAGGTGAATTCGGGAAAGATATCGAAATCAAATCGAACGCTATTGAAATTTTTCGGCGCGAGCTTGACCCATCACGAAAACGTAAACCTTTTAACAGCGGATTTATTTTAGTCGGTGGGGGAGTGTGTGATAGCTACGAACCGGTTGAAAAGAAATTTAAATTAACTTTGCAAGCACTTGAGCTGCTCGAAGAATTCAATCACCCGATACACATGCTAACAAAATCTGTTTTGATCGAACGAGATATCGAGTTAATAAAAACTATCAACCAAAGAAGCCGTGCAATTGTTAGCATGAGCTTTTCATCCGTCGATGAAAAAATAAGCTCTATTGTTGAACCGACTGTTCCCCCGCCTTCAGCGAGACTTAAAACTTTGGAGAAATTCAAAAATGAAGGAATTAGTTGCGGAATGTTTTTAATGCCCGTTATTCCTTTTTTAACAGACACCCCTGAACAAATCGAAGCATCAGTAAAAGTCGCAAAAGAAACGGGATTGGATTTTATTGTCTTTAGCGGAATGACATTAAAACACGGCCAACAAAAAGATTACTTCATAAATGCAATTAAAGATCATTACCCTGAATTAGTTGAAAAGTATAACTCGCTTTATCCTCCCAGCGAATGGGGACATCCAAAGGCAGTCTATCAAGATAAAATAAGCAAGCTGTTTTACGGGATTGCATCCAAATATAAAATGCCTGTCCGAATTCCGGCTAAAGTTTATTCAGACATTCTCAGTGAAAATGATCTCGTCACAGTTATGCTTGAACAGATTGACTACTGCTCAAAAATGAGAAACGAAAACTCGCCATACGGATACGCAGCATATTCAATTTCAAAGCTGGACAAACCTTTGCGTTTAATGCACAAAGAGTTAAAAAATCTAAAAGGTATCGGGAGCTTCACTGAAAAAATTATTTTGGAAATTTTGGAAACCGGGAAATCATCTCTTTACGAGAAATTGATTTACTACAAGTAGCATAGTATCATTCCGTCTCTTCGAGAGCCTCAGAGACCGGAAATAGCCTACCCAACGGTGGCTGAGGCTCTCGAAGCCACCATTCACCAGCCATTACTGACTATGAATCCATCTGAAGATTAATAAAATTGGGGGACAGACAATTTTTAATATTTCTGAAAATCACTATTTTGCATTGCTCTAAAAATCTCCCAATAAAGTTATGAAGGAAAATCATGAAAAATATCGCCCTCTTTTCATTAGTTGTTGTCTCTCTCTTAATCTTTTCCTGTAAACCGCAAATGGATCCCAAAACTGAAATAAATAACATTGCAGAAGAATACGTAAAACTTTGTCTGCATACGGGTCTGCACGACCCTTACTTTGTTGATGCTTATTATGGGCCCGAAGAATGGAAACTTACTGAAGAGCAAAAAAAACCATTGCAGGATTTAATTAATCATACACAAGAATTAATAACAAAAGCTACCGCCATTGATAAAACCAATTTTGACGAAGCATGGCAACTCCGTCACAATTATTTGCACAAACAGCTTATTGCAGTTAAAACAAGGCTGGAATTGTTAAATGGTAAAAAGATGACTTTTGATGAGCAGACAAAGGGTTTATTTGACGCAGTTGCTCCTACTTACACCGAAGAGTATTTTGAAGGACTAATAGCTGAGTTGGATGCTGCTGTTCCGGGAAAAGGAGATTTAAATAAACGGTTGGAAAAATTCACAAATCAATTTATTATTCCTGAAGATAAACTTGACGCTGTTTTCACTGCCGCAATTAATGAATGCCGCAAAAGAACTTTGAAATATGTTGATCTGCCCGAGCATGAAAACTTTACTGTTGAGTATGTAAAAAATGAACCGTGGGGCGCTTACAATTGGTACAAAGGAAATTTCTTCAGCATTATTCAGGTAAACACTGATTTGCCGAAGAAGATTGACAGTGCAATTGATTTAGCTTGCCACGAAGGTTATCCGGGGCACCATGTTTATAACGGGCTTCTCGAAAAAACAATGTACAAAGAAAGAGGCTGGGTTGAGTTCTCGGTTTATGCTTTGTTCTCACCCCAATCATTAATTGCAGAAGGTTCTGCAAATTACGGCATTCCGGTAACATTCCCCGGTGATGATAGAATAAAATTTGAAAAAGAAGTACTGTTCCCGATTGCCGGTTTGGATGCTTCAAAAGTTGATAAATATTATGAGATTGAAAGGCTGAAATCAAAACTCAGTTTTGCCGGAAATGAAGCGGGCAGAAAATACATAAACGGTGAGTTTACTGCAGAACAGTATGTCGAATGGAGACAGAAATATTCTTTGGTTACAAAAGAAAGAGCTGAACAAAATTTGAGTTTTGTTGAAAGATTTGGGACGTACATTATCAATTATAACTATGGCCAACAACTTGTTAAAGAATATGTTGAAAGGAAAGCTGGTGACGATCCTGAAAAAATTTGGGAAGTTTACGTTGAATTGCTTTCCAAGCCATACACTGCTTCTTTGTTGCAGTAGTCAATGAAGTAGCTCAAAAATTTTTTATTGTCATTTCGATCCGAACGGAGTGAGTGTGAGAAATCTTGGGACATAAATTTGGTGCTAAACGATGGAACAGATATCTCAGTCGTTCAAACAAAGAACTCCTTCGATATGACAAGTGAAAAAAAATTCTATTGGTCATTGCAAGGAGTTTACAACAGCTTGCCACGTTTTAGGGGAAGCGATCGCAAATAATTTTTGGCTAGTCACACTGAGCCTGTCGAAGTGTGTTTTATTAAAAAGAGCGCAAATTCGATTAAACAGTCTTCGACAAGCGTTCGACTGAGCTCACGCCGAAGGCTCAGACTGACATTCTTTTGATTTGAGACAACTTCTTTTTCATTTCACTTTGCCGTTGTTGCTTGCTGAATTCTAATAATTATAAATTCAGCGGGATGCACCGGGGCAACACCGATGTCAATAAATAATTTTCCTTTTACAATTGTCTCAGGCGGATTATTGGACGCATCACAAGTAACAAAAAACGCTTCGCTTGCGTTATTCCCGAAGAATGCGCCTTGCTGCCACAGTGAAGTTAAAAATTCAGTTATGGTTTTCTTTACATCGCCCCATAGCTTTTGATTGTTTTGTTCAAAAACTACCCAGCCGAGGCTTTGCTGCAAACTCAATTCAATGTAAGTAACCAACCTTCTGATATTTATATATTTGTACTCGTCGCTGAGTGCATCGGCTCCCTTCAAAGTTCTGGCGCCCCAAACAAGGTCTCCGTAAGTTTGAAACCTCATCAAACTGTTTATTCCAAGAGGGTTTAACAGCCCGGTATCATTATCAGTCATTTTGTAAGCTAAACCGGCCATGCCTATTAACGGAGTATTTGTTCCGGCAGGTGCATGCCAAACTCCGTATTGTGCATCATTTGTAGCATAAACTCCGGCAACTGCACCGCAAGGCACAAAATCAATTGTGTCGGTTTGGTTTAACGGATCTAAAATTTTCACCATCGGGTAATAAATTGCACCGTGCGAATTGTACGTCGGTAATTGAGCTTTACTCGCCTCTTCCGGAGACGCCCAATTGACAGACGGATCAACGATTAAAAAAACATTATTGTCCTCACAGTATTGCAGTGCTGCAGTCAGCAAATATGAAGGAGTATCTCCCACCCAAAGTAAATCCTTTAAATCGGAAACTGTTCCGGAAGGAGGGATACACATTAAGTTAAACTGGCCTTTGATTTCATCGATTGCAGACAAACAATCATGAACATCATCTCCGGTAATTTCATTTCCGTCTGATGGTGGTACATTTACAACCCAAGAATCCGAACCGCCGTTTTCAAAGAACATATAAATTACATAACTCATCGGGCTGTTAGCTGATAAACCGCCGAACTCATTTTCGTAATCTTGAAAACTCTGCACTCTGACGGCTTTATTTGTTATCCCTTTTTCTGCATAACCAATGAAGGCAGTTACAGCAGTTGCTGCAGAATTTATAGGATGATCACTTGGTACTTGATTTATATAAACACCCGGGTAGGTTGTATTAACTGCCATATATTCTCCTTTGAAATTGCAATTAAAGACACTTGGTCTTTTGAAGTGATAACGCTGATCTAATTTACATTACTTATTTCTTTAAACCAACTAGTAGGCTTTTATTTGTTGAGCACAATTAAAAAATTTCATATTTTAAATATTAGTTTATCAGTAATTTTATTTTTAAAATTATTAATAAAAGTAATAGTTATGAAATATTATAAATATTTCATCATAAACAGAAAATAAAGCGGAATGTTTTATAGTTATGCGTTCCGTATAAGTAAATGTTAGGACTCAAGTGTTAAACAATATCCCTATAGTAAATAAATTATCTAAGGATTATAGTAAGAAAAATATATCGGAAATTTTGGATAGCGAAGGATTGATTGTTATTCAGAATACTTCTGTAGAATCAAATGAAGAAATTATTTCATTAGCACAAATGGTTGGTTTAACTGAATTGAACATTGATGAAGATTTATCCGGTCCTCAAGTTATGATAATTAAAAAAGATCCTAATAAAATAAAACCTAATCAAGCTTCAACTTATTTCACATCTGATTTTTTTCCATTACATACTGATCTCAGTTATGTTATAAATCCGCCAAAATATTTATTGATGCAATGTGTTGTGGAGGATACAAATGGCGAAGGAGTTTCTTTGTTATCTGATTGTAGTAAATCTTTTAACATTTTATCCTCTCATAGTAAACAAAACCTTATGCAGCAAAAATTTATTTTTCCCAACCCTCCAAATTGTAAGATTGGTGAAAATATTTTTCCAATATATTCTATAAATGATAAAGTATTTAGATTAAAAAATGAGACAATGAAATGTCCAAAAGAATTTCAGCCAGCTTTAACTGAGTTTATAGAAGTGCTTAAAAATAATATAGTTCGATATTTATTAAAGAAGGGAGATACTATAATTATTGATAATCATAGATTAGTACATGGTCGAACTAGTTTTCAAAGTGAAACAAGAAAACTACGACGAATTTATTCTGCTGAGAGGAAAAGTTGCTTATGACAGATCAAACCAAAAAAAATACGATGACAGAAAGTGATGATTTAATGAGTTTTGATATCAGGCTTAAACTAGTTGAATTAACCGGACAACTTGGGGAACAAGAAGCTGATAGAGCATGGAAAAGGTATGGAAGCATACTGACCCTAAATGCAGGCTTGTTACTAATGGCTTCTTATTCATTGAGTAACAAACTTCATTTATTTACAGTCTTGATCAGTTTATTTGGTGTATTTCTAAGTGTACTTTCTTATCGTATAATGACTTTTTCACAATTTTTTGAAGAAAGGTGGAGACTAGATATGAAGGAGTTGATAAATGGAAATGTTATTCTTAAAAAATCTCTTCGTTCAAGATCAATTTTAGGCCCTAGATCAAAAAGGCCATTTAAGGGATCTTCAACAGGTGACTCGAAAGTAATAATTATTGGAATGTTATTTTTTTGGACATCTTTGGGAATAATATCTGTTTTGAGTGAATTTTTTCCAGAAACTCAAATTGTAAAAATGTTTTTTAATAAATAGACTTATCAAGTCGCTAAAACCGACTAATAGTACGTTACGGTGTTTTTGCTTTCTTTGGGTTAACATTTTTGCTCGGCATTTTGTACTAAGTAGATTGTAAATGTAAGTTATGTCACAGCCAGTCAGTTGATTTTAATGGTAGCTACAATTAATAAATATTCGTTGTTAGTTAAGCATTACTCTTCTGAGCGGACGGCTTATCGCCGTCGCCGTTATAAGGTTAAAAATATGAGAAAAATATTAAATGGCAAGGATTCTTAGTTAGTGTAAAAAACAAAATAAATTTATAAGTGTTCTGAATACCCTGCAAATCGAACAGTTTAGAGGAGAAGCCCGACCACTGTCAACACTCTGTTTATTAAATTTCCAAAAAGTTGATATTCCCAATTTTGGTGAACTTTTAAAGTTAGAAATAAATTAACAACATCACCATTTCTTAATACTTTCCTAAATGTAAGATTAAGGCTTCCAGAGATAAGAGAATTTTAGGAAGAATGCTCTTTTAGTTTCTAAAAAATTATTTGCGTTTTCACAGTAAAGTTGTTTACTACTTTGCGAAATTAAGAGAATTAAGAAAAAATAATGTTTAACTTATATTCTCAATAAACGAATTGAAAAACTAACCAGGCAGGAATCAAATGGGTAAACAAGGGCCAATGCCAAGCTACGAGACAATTGACGATTATATCGCCGATCAGCCGGAAGAAGCGCAAAAAGTCTTACAAGAGTTAAGAAGTATTATTAAAGAAGCTGCTCCGGATGCTACCGAAATTTTGAATTATAAAGTTCCTTCATTTACGTTAGTTTCCGGAGGAAAAAAGGATCAGCAAATTATGATTGCCGGGTACGCAAAATTTGTCAGTTTTTACCCCTTTCCAACAACTATGGCAAAGTTCTCTGATGAATTAAAAGATTATAAGCAAGGGAAAGGCTCGGTTCAGTTTCCTTTTAACAAACCTTTACCGAAAGACCTGATCATTAAAATGGTTAAGTTCAGAAGAGAAGAGATTCTGAAAAATTGGTAATCATTTTGTAAAAGGTAGTTGGTTTCTCCCTTGGGAATCACGGTCGCACCATGACTACTATCCAAGTTTTGCGGTTATGCGAAAGGAGTAATTTATGAAATCAGTGTTTTTTTACGGCCTTTTTATGGATGAAGACATACTGAAAGAAAAGGGCTTCCATCCGACAAATAAAAAATTAACAGTTGCTAATGGGTATGGCTTAAGGATTGGTGAAAAAGCCACATTGATTAAATCGGAATCTGAAAGTTCGTATGGCATAGTCATGGATCTAAGCGAGGATGAAATTGAACGTTTATATTCAGCACCGGGTGTCTCAGAATATGTACCGGAAGAAATTGAAGTGACCGACAATGACGGAAATAATTATAAAGTACTTTGCTACAATCTTCCTATTTCGAAGCTAACTGGCAGCAACATAGAGTATGCTAAATCGCTTTCTGTAGCAGCTCAAAAAATGGGATTACCAAAATCATACGTTGAGCAAATATTGACTTGGGTAAAATAGTTGTTCAATAATCCAGCGGACATTTTATCATTAGATATCTATTTATAGAAGTTAAATAATACTCTGTGAAAAGTGATAATTAATCATTTCTTCATAACAAATAATATTAATTTGTATTTACATTTTTGACCTTAAGGGTTAAGTTTGAGAAACTATTGTCAACGTAAATAATAATCTATTTTGTGTATTATTTTTAGTTTTAATAAAGATCAGGAGATATTGTGCTACTTAAAAGAATTTTAGCATCCATTAATCCACCATTTGTTTTTACTAATATCTTTTACGTGCTATTTATAACTGTGTTTTTGTTTGGCTGCGGTGAGCCGAAAATTTTAGATTATTATGAGGTTACTAAGAAAACACCTCTTTACAAGCATGTAACTTTATCAGGGCATTATGATAACTCCCTTGCAAAGGGTGATACAATTATTGTTGAAAAAGTTTTTAGCAAATCTGTTTCAACTTACATCGATGGTGATAAAAGGTATGTTAAAATTCAAGACATAAAAAAAATTGAATTTGCAGCAGAAGAGAAAATTATATCTGAGACTTCCGAATTACCCCCGCAAGCACAACAGTTTAAACTAAAGTACGCAAACTATTGGGATTGGCCTTTCTGGGCTATAAC
>JANQIV010000024.1 GCA_028282005.1 Melioribacteraceae bacterium
GTAATCAACAAAGAAAATTCCGGCGGATTCTTCAATCAAGCCTTTAATTTCGGCAATTTGTTCGTTTTTTTCTTCTCTTGTCATTTAGTACCTAATCATATTTTAAAACAAGTGAAAATAGAAGCATTTTACTTGAGTGCGTAAAATTTATTTTGCTAAAGCTAATGCTTCTTCTTTATTAACTTCTAACCCAGGACCCATAGTGCTGGATAAAAATAAGCTTCTCACATACTGACCTTTTGCAGATGAAGGTTTTAACTTCATAATGGTCTGCAAGAAAGCAATGATATTGTCTTTCAATTGAGTTTCTTCAAAATTTAATTTGCCTAATGAAGAATGCACAATACCGGTTTTATCAACTCTGAATTCAATCTTACCGGCTTTAACTTCTTTAACAGCTGTAACAACATCTTTGGTAACTGTACCTGATTTCGGATTAGGCATTAAACCTTTTGGGCCGAGAATACGGCCTAATCTACCAAGCTGTCCCATAGTATCAGGAGTTGCGATGATTACATCAACATCAGCCCAACCACCTTGAATTTTTTCAAGGTATTCTTCTAATCCGGCATGATCAGCACCAGCATCTAAAGCTTCTTTGGCTTGCTCTCCTTTTGCAATAACAAGCACTTTAACTTCTTTACCTGTTCCGTGAGGAAGTGTAACAGTGCCTCTAACCATTTGATCAGCATGTCTAGGGTCTACTCCAAGTTTAATAGCAACATCCAAAGATTCAGTAAATTTAACTGTTGTGTTATCTTTTAATAACTTAATAGCTTCTTCTACCGAGTACTCTTTTTTGACGTCAATTTTTTCTCTTAAAGATTTTATTCTTTTTGAAACTTTCATATTTCACCAAAGTCTTTTTAATTTATTCCTTTACTGTTACACCCATGCTGCGAGCAGTTCCTGCAATAATGCTAATTGCATGGTCAATATCGTTCGCATTTAAATCGGGCATTTTCATTTCTGCTATTTCTTTTAATTGATCTCTAGAAATTGAACCAACTTTCGTTTTGTTTGATTCCGGAGATCCTTTATCCAACTTAATCGCTTTCTTTATCAACACTGAAGCTGGAGGAGTCTTTGTTATAAATGTAAACGATTTATCTACATAAACAGTTATTACTACCGGAATTATCAATCCGGCTTTGTCTGAAGTCTTTGCATTAAATTGTTTACAAAACTCCATAATATTTACACCTTTTTGACCCAATGCAGGACCAACTGGAGGTGAAGGATTTGCCTGTCCGGCAGGTATTTGAAGTTTTATAAATCCGTCAATTTTCTTTGCCATTACTTAACCTAATTTGATTTTTATTTTTCCAATTCCGCTTGCACGAAATCTATTTCAACCGGTGTCTTTCTGCCAAAGATTGACACCATTACTTTAATTTTCATTTTCTCTTCATTAACTTCTTCAATTAAACCTGAAAAGTTGTTGAATGGGCCATCGATTATTTTTACAAAATCACCGGCTCTAAATATTGTTTCTGTTCTTTCTGTTTCCTCATCTTGAGTAATACGGCCAACAATTCTCTTAACTTCAGCCGGCTGCAAAGGGACAGGATTTTTTGCAGTACCCAAAAAGCCCATAACAGACGGAACATTTGAAATGAAGTCTTTTACTTTGTTATCCAAGTCTGCCTGAAGTAAGATATAACCCGGGAAAAAGTTTTTAGTTTTAGTTTTCTTCTTACCGTCTTTTACTTCAAATACTTTTTCAGTTGGTACCAGAACTTCAAAGATTCTTGCTTGCAAGCTCTCGCTGTCTCTTAACTCAGCATCTATGAGATTCTTAACTTTATTCTCATGACCAGAGAAAGTTCTAACTACGTACCATTTTCCGTTGTTTATATCCAAGATTAAAATATTCCTTGCAATAATTGTGAAACAGACATATCAATAGCATAAGTAAATAGAGCAATTAAAAGACAAACAACAATTACTATTGTAGTTGATTCTTTTAATTCATCTTTAGTAGGCCATGTGACCTTCTTCATTTCTTTTACAATGTCGTCAAAAAACTTTATTATTTTTTCTTTCATAAGTTATAAACCATCAAAATAATTTGGCACGAGAGGAGGGACTCGAACCCCCAACCTGCGGTTTTGGAGACCGCTGCTCTAGCCAATTGAGCCACTCTCGTATTTTATTTAGTTTCTTTGAATATTACGTGTTTACGAACTACGGGATCATACTTTTTGTATTCAACTCTACTAGGATGATTTCTTTTATTTTTAGTAGTAGTATATCTGTATCCAGTTCCTGCAGTACTTTCCAAAATTATGTTTTGTCTAATATTCTTATTCTTAGCCATTGTATTAAATTTCCAAGTCTATTGTTTTTATATTAGTTTTTCAGATTAACGTTTAATATATTTTCAACGTCCAATCTGAAGAGATATAAAATCTCCAAGATATCAAAATGAACCTAGAGCTGATGATCCCGACGTGTCGGGATGACTTCGCCCCTTAACGAGAGCTGATGACCGGGCTTGAACCGGTGACCTCTTCCTTACCAAGGAAGTGCTCTACCGCTGAGCTACATCAGCATTAAAATCTAATAAGAATTGATTCTCATAATTCTTTATTTACTAAAACAACTCAGCCATTGGCAATGCTGCTAAACATTACCAACTTCAAGACAAAAAAATGATGAAATCCCGATTTGGAATTTCATCAAAGCTTTAGCGGGTGATCCGAAAAATCGGGACGACCAACAGTTTGAGCGGGAGACCGGACTCGAACCGGCGACCAACAGCTTGGAAGGCTGTGACTCTAGCCAACTGAGTTACTCCCGCTTGAAAAACTATTTCAAAACATCAAACAACATTTACCCTTAAAAAGGAATTTTGTTCCTTAAGGCATAACCTATCAATATTTGTCGTCTGTTCTTAAAAATCAACGAAGTACACGAATACATTAGTGGTTTACACTCTCCTTCATCGATTTCTCGTGGTGGGCAGGGAGGGAATCGAACCCCCTCAGGCTTAGCCAACGGATTTACAGTCCGCCCCAACTCTCCAGCTTTGGCGCCTGCCCGGGTACATTAAATTAAGAACGTCCATTTTAGACGAGCCGTAAAATTAAACACACTTTTTTTAAAATGCAAGAAATTTCGAGAAGATAATTAATAATTTTTTAACGACCTCAGAATTATAAACATGATCTCATATATCGAATGGCTACACTCAAATATTTTTCTATTATTCCAAGTTTACAACTGTTCTATTAGCTTTTTAGTAGTCCATTATCCAATCCCAATAAAATTTAGATATTTATAGAAGCAGAATAAATTATGATTTTTTGCAACTTCAAACCAATTTATTGTGTTGTGCCATTTTGAAATGTATAAATATTATTTGACTAATTTTTTGAGTAAAGTATGAAATTTAAAATAAACATCTATTATATAATTCCTGTTGTTATTCTTGTAGTTGGTTTTTTTGCAATGCAGTTTTTATTCGGTTTTGCTGATGAACCGCAAAGGAGAAAACCTGTACCGGCAGTTAAACAGGTAGAATCGCAAATAGTAAATTTAGCAGAAGTAAAACCGGAGATAGTTGCTTTTGGCAGGCTTACAAGTTCTCAGCCGGTTGTTTTAACCAGCGAAGTATCAGGAACCATCCAGCAAGGTGATATACCTTTCCAGCCAGGCAGATCATTCAACAAAGGAGATTTATTAGTTAAAATCGACGACAGGCAAATTAAGCTCGACATCAACAGTACCAAGAGTGATTTCCTTACAGCATTAGCTACACTCTTGCCCGAAATCAAACTTGACTTCCCTGAAGAATTTGATACATGGCAAAACTATTTTAACAGCTGCACTTTTGAGCATCCTTTAGCTGAACTTCCGGAACCGTCAAATCAGAAAATAAAACTCTTCTTATCCCGTTTTAACGTTTACAAACTTTATTTCACGGTTAAAAATCTGGAAATAAGACTAGAGAAACATTACTTCTATGCGCCGTTTAACGGTTCAATATCTTCAGCCGATCTGCGTGTTGGAGCTTTGGCAAGAAGCGGCACAAGGTTGGGTGAAATAATAAACCTTGACGATATGGAACTTGAAGTGCCAATACCTGCCCAAGATTTGAAATGGATTGACAAATCAAAGCCTGTGAAAATTACCTCCAACGAAATTGAGGGACACTGGATGGGCAAAGTTACCCGTATTGGCGAAACAATAAATAATGAAACGCAAACTCTTCAGGCATTTATAAAATTAAATAGATCGCCAAATGATAATCTTTATAACGGTATTTTCTTGGAAGCTGCTATTCCCGGGAAATTAATCTCAAACGCCCTTACTGTTCCAAGAAAATCTATCTACAACGATAAAAATGTTTACGTCGTTAATAATAATCAATTGGAAATGAAGGAAATAGACATAGCAAGATTTGAAAATAACAGTGCGATAATTAACGGCGGATTAGCTAACAACGATACATTAGTAATAGAAGTAATGCAGGGAGTAGCGCCTGGAATGCCTGCAAAAGCTTTGATAGAAGGAGTTAATTAATGGAAAAAATGATCTCCTTCTTTATTAGATACAGGGTTTGGAATAACGTACTTCTCTTTTCAATATTCGGATTCGGCTTACTTTCATTTATGCAGATGAAATATTCTTTCTTTCCCGAGCTTACTCC
>JANQIV010000034.1 GCA_028282005.1 Melioribacteraceae bacterium
ATTGAATTGCTTAATAACATTATTATTGTTTTCATCAATTTCATTAATTTGTGAATTTGGATCGACAAAAATTTCCACATTATGCTCACCAGCTTTTCCATTAATTGGCAGTGAAAAACTTATTGTATCGGCAAAAGTTGTCATAGGAATTGTATAAGTAGAATCAAATAGAACTTGTTCTTTTAAGGAATGCTTAATATTATACTCAATTGACTTTTGCTCAACAAGCCCAAAATTGCTTATTTCCAATTTTAAGTTTGCTAAATCTTGTTGATCGGTTAAATTCTCATTTACCAGTCTCAGACTATTATTATCAAGTGCTAAATCAGGTTTTGGCGGGATTTTAATACTAAAAATAGGATCACCCATCAATAGATTTCCATATGAAAAAATATCAAAAACATTACTATTTCCGAAATTTGAGAACAAGCGATTTTTCAATTCAAGATGTGCTTGCCCAATAGTAAAAACTGAATCTTTAATTATTGTTTCATAAAACAAAAGTGGAGCGGCAATTGAGGTAGAAGAAAATCCCAAACTCGAATTGCCAATATAACCTATGGCTTGCCCATTATCATTTAAAATAAACCTTTCACCAAATGCAATTATATCAGGTTCCGCGAATTTATTTGTTGAACATCCGAAATCACTGATAATCGGATTTTTATCAAATCCGTTTTTTAACTGTAAAACATTATTTATACTATTGTCCCATGTAGCAGTGCCACTATGTCCTAAATACGATATAAATATTCCACCTTCATTGATTCTCTCATCAATAAATTCTTGATTATACGGCCCAAAATCCGATACAGGATCAGAAGTTTTATAGAAGTGTGCATATCTTCCTTTAATTGGGTATGACTCAATAAGTTCATCTACTATTTTATCATTTTGAGCACGAAAAGAAATAGTTTCACTTTCGCTTATTCCACCACTAAATAAAAGAAATGATTTATTCCAAATGTCGTAATTATTTTGAGAAGCATTTCTTAACTTATTTAAATAATGATCCAAATCGCTCACATTATTAACAGGTAATCTACCTACATATAACTGTGGAAGATTTATTTGAGCATCATCCCAGATAGCGTACCATGCATCACTCTGGGGTACACCATAAGACGGCACATAATTTTCACCTACTCTTACTCCACCATATGTCAATCGATATTTATGATAATCATAATTAGCATCACCAATAAGTAATAAGTAAGCTGGTGTTGGTTGAGCAGAATTATCAAATTTATACTTTATAAAATCTTTTATTCCCTCAGGATAAGGATATCCAAAACTGAATTCGTCATAAATTTTATCTACAGAAAATACCTTTGCGGTAACATTATAAATTGATTGAACTGCATCTTTATATTCTAAAGATTTTGAATAAAATTTATCGTGCGTGACCATTATGTAATCTAATTGAGCATTATCATTTCTGAAGTTTTCAAACTCTACATGTTTGACAAATCTTGGAGACTTTACCTTTTCAGAATTGATTACAAAATACTCATCCCCATTTGAAACAAAATCAGAAAAACTTAAAGTCCCATTTTGCAAAAGAAAGCCTTGGAATTTGATAATTTCTGAATCAATTTTATAAACAACAAATTCACTGCCTGATAGATTTTCAACTTCGAATCTCTTTTCACCACTTTCAACATCCTTAATCCGCATATAAAGCGAGTCATCAATTGCTCTTGTATATCTTGGATATTCAAATTCAAACCAGTCTAATGCACTAAAGTTTGGGAAAACTCCGTTGGCTGCACTATGTGCACTTATTTCATTATTGCCATCAATCAGTTGAGTTGAATTAAACAATCCTGATAAAAGGACTCTATCGTTTCTGTTAGCTACTACCGAGTCAATGGTTGTTCCATTAATTCTTAAAGAAAAATTATGAGCATTGTTAACCCTATTTGCTCCCCCACTAACAACCTTAGCATACGCATAACCATTTTTATTTGGAAAAATATCTGATGTTGAAAAATCTTGCCTCACTGCTGGCCTCCAACTAGGATCAATCCAACTCCAATACCACCCACGATTTTTTCCCCAACCAGATAATTGATTTTCAACTTCGCTAACATTTAGAAATTGGAAAACATCAAAAGGATTTCTTTCACGATGAGTAAATTCAGTATACCACTCCAATAATTGGGCATTAGAGTTATAACTATTCTTAGCTCCAACTCTACTACCATTTCCAGAACCCCATGATAAATAGTAATAGGTTGAATCAGTGTATCTATTTAAGTAAGGTATGTAATCTTCGTCATTATCATTAATTATTCTTGCTGATTTATCTGAATAATTTCTATGACCCCAAAATTCGATATATTCACCGTCTTCAAATTCATTATTGCTTTCACCATGAACATAAATTTCTATTTGGTTCCCAGACTCAAAAATCTTGAATGTTTTAGGATTAATGAAATTAGTTTGAATTCCCCAGCCTTCAAGATCCGCCTTAGTAATTCTAAAAATATCATCTGAACCAACAGCAAATTTTATATAATTATCATTATAGTTAATCCATGAGTCAGAATTACTTTTAGTTAAAGATTTTTTTTTCAGATTATTATTTTCAAACATCCCATAATTAATTATAGAATTTCCTAAGAAATCATCTTTTCTTTTTTGATCAGGGTTGGTGATATTCAAAATATTTTTAATGTTATTATCAAATTCCAACTCAATAGAAAGACTTGTAATTTCTTCTATAGTCGAATTTCTTTGATCAATCCGAACTGGTGCTATTCTAAGATTCAACAAATATTGATTTCTATACCACCCCTTACCAACTACCTCTATTATGGGATAAAACATTTTTTTGATTTCATCTGCTTTTGCTGTAATCATTGTTGAATCATTAAGCTTAACAGCCTTAGGGTGATAACCGGGAACAATATTATTAGTAACCTTTTTATTTATGATATTGGCGTTGACTTTTGGATTAGATCCTGGCGGGATAGCGATTAGTATATTTTTGAAAGGAATTTTTAATTCCCCAGATAAGGATTCATTACTTGCAAACTCATATTCTCTTAATATAAAATGATCATGCTTGATATCACTATAATTATATTGAAAATTGATTGTATAATTAAGTGAATTATCTTCTACTTCAGTAAGCTGAATGTTACTTTCAGTTTGTGACAAAACATAATTAAAGAAAACAATACCAATCAATAAACTAAAAAGAATTTTAAAAGTTTTCATAATTTTTACTAACCTTTTGCATTAAAATTTTATGGATAAATATGAAATTGCCAATTAGATAACGGCGCCAAAGCCTTTTGGGATCATACAGCAATCTCCAAAACCATTCTAAACCCCATTTACGCATAGTTATTGGGGCTCTCTTATAAATGCCCGACAAATAATCTATTCCGCTACCCACACAAATTGTAACAGTAGCATCTATTTTTTTGAAATTTTCCGCCGCCCAAATTTCTTGGAGTGGTGAGCCTAGTCCTACAAACAAAATATCTGCTTCATTGAAATTATAAAATTCCTTGGTATTATAATCATTTCTGGAAATAGCACCTTTTACACTTACATTAGGATAGGTTGAATTAACTATCTTAGTAATTCTTTCGGATGATTCAACGCTTCCGCCAAAGAAAAAAATTGAACGCTTATTTTTATTAGCTGATCTTAATAAGCTACTATAAAAATCAGTTCCGGTCATTCTTTGCTTAAACCCAAATTTTCCATAAAGAATTTTTGACGCTATAAATAAACCGATTCCATCCAAGTATAAATCTGAAAAGCTATTTAAGGCTTTCTTAAGTTTATTATTTTTAATTGCAGATAGAATTATGTGAGGATTAATATGATGCAAAACATATTTATTCTTTTCACTTATCTGCTTTTCTATCTTTTTAATCAACTCATTTTCATTAGAGTTGCGAATTTCAAATCCAAGAATTTTGATTTTATTCAACACCTAGATAACCCAAAGCAACTAACTTTGTCTTTAGCTTTTCAGTAAAATTCACAGATCCAACTTTTAAAAAAGAACTTTCATCAAACACAACTGATTTTTCAAAATTTTCTAAAACTGATTTTGGATTAGTATGCGTAAATACTCCCAGAAATCTAGTATTATCCGAATCCGCTAAATGTAATGGGAATGAATCTGTTGAAATAAATATATTCATTTTAAGTAAAAAAATAAATTCTGAAATATTTTCATTTATTAACATAATTTTAACATTACTTGGAAGCTTGGAGTTAAGTTTTTCGGTCTCTTCTTTGCTGCCATGAACAAAAACTTGTTTGTCGTAATAGAGATTTGCAATAGCAATAATCTGTTCTTCGGAAAAACTCCGTCTTATATCTTTTGAAAAAGGATGAATTATTATTGAACCCATAACTGATATATCTTGATCTTTTAACTTAAACTTTGTTTTGTAAACAGGTTTATTAAGTATGAGAGCAACTCTGTCCAAATATCTTTCTGTGGGGTACCAGTACTTAGTAACTTCTTGCGGAGGTAAATATGTAATTTTCTGACTGTTTGTATGCCAATCAATATTCTTTCTGAAATTCACATAACCAGTTTTTTTCATTCCTTTTGATAAAAGAAAAAACAATGTGTTCATTCGTCCGGGAAAGAATGAATAGACTTCATCATATTTTACTGATCTTAATTTTCTTAGGCACTCAACAAAATTATTTTCAAAAACTAATATGTCATCAATTTGGCAAAGGTTGCTTAAAAAAATACTGTCTGGCTTGCATAGCAAAGTTATTAGGCAGTTATTACAATTTTCTCTAATTATTGGTACAGACGATAACGAAAGGTAGGTATCGCCAATTGCATTAATTGAAATAAGGAGAATGTTTTTCATCAATAATTTTATTTAGTAATTTCTTTGAAAAGTTTTCTTATTAAAATTGATTCTTGTGAGAAGAAACTTAGATAATAATTTATTCTGAATCTTATACGAAATTCTTTTAATTTATTCAAAAATCTGTATGGTAAGTAACTAAAAACAAATGCTATAACTATTTTAATATTTTGAAACAATAAAAAATTTTCTATCCAAATCTTTCTTGCCTTACTTTTATCGCCATAAAAATATTCTCTCCATCCCCTTAATTCTTGAAACTCTTTTTTTGTTTTAATTCCAAGTTGGTTAGCTACTGGTTCAGAAAAATATTTTTCAACAACGTGATACATTTTCAAATTATAGTTTTGGTCACTTGACCTTGAATAAGAATTCTTTCTGTATCTCATTAACATTAAAACTTTATTCACATTGCTCATTTTTATTTCACTTCTGATTCTCAAAAACATCTCATGATCTTCGTGCACATCATTTATAAATCCTTCTGGTGGAATAATATTTCTGTTGAACATTGAACCAGCATTAATAACGCCGGTATGCAGCAGTAGTTTACTTTTTAAGAATCGATCATCACTGCTCGGTTTAACAAGGTATTGAATTTTATTATTACAGAATACTGCATACCAACAAGCAATGAAATTATATTCGGTTTCATTTAAATAATTTATTTGTTCTTCAAGCCTAGTCGGTAAAGCGATGTCATCAGAATCCATCCTGGCAATCCAATCATAAGTAGATTTTGCTATACCCAAATTATATGTATCACCAACTCCGGAATGTTCTTTTTTAATATAGCAAATTCTTGAGTCATTAAAGGAGTTGACAACTTCTTCAGTGTTATCACCGGAACCATCATCAATAATTAAAAATTCAAAATCTCTAAAGGTTTGATTGAGAATGCTTTTAACAGAAGTTTTGAGATACTCCGCATTGTTATATGTTGGGAGAATAACTGAAACTTTTTTTATTAACCTTTTCATAAATAAACTTTTGTGGACTTTTTATAAAGACTGATAAAACTAGGAATTTTTGTTTCCCATGAATTCTCTAAACCATATTTTTTTAGATTTGATTTGTAATAATTGTAGTTTGATAAAATTTTCTCAGTTGATTTGAAGAAATTATTATTTTCAGATCTTGTAATTAATTCTCCGATTGAATTCTCTTTAACCAGTTCGGCTGAACTACAATCATCAAAAGCAATTATTGGTATAGAGTTTTCTATAGCTTTAAGCAAAACTCCGGATTCTCCTTCAAAATTTGATTCATGTAAAATAAGCACCATATCTGAAGCTCTGAAATAAAAATCAACTTCTTTTTCAGGAATATATTTTTCATTGATTATACATTTTGCTGCCAAAATTTGGTCAAGGTAAGATTCTATTGGATTTTCAAGTTGACTAGCTCCTGCAATGATTACTTTGTAATTTTCTGGTAAGTCACCTAAAATCTTTAAAAGTTCAAAAAAACCTTTTTCTTTCCTTACAACACCGAAGAATAGCAAAAAAATTTGATTGTGTTTTAATTTGAGCTTAGTTCTTGCAACTTCTTTCGAAATTTTGATTTTAGGTTCTTGGTTTAACCCTATTCCAATTTTGGATAATTTATAACGATCAAAATCATTATCCAAACATTGTTCATAAAGGCTCTGAGTGTGAACTATAAATTTATCTGCCATATTTCTCAACAATAACGTTGACATTATCTGTTGCACTTTCCCTAAAAAATTCCCCTTAAAGAAACCTGTTCTATCTCTAAAGAGATTCTTGATATTAACAACCACACAACATTTTTTTCTAATCTTTGTAAAATAAAAATACATTGGGAAGACAGATTTATATCCCCAAATATGGACAATATCATATTTCTCTTTTTTTACAAGCCCCTTTACTTCTTTATAAAATTGAATTTGATATTCATAAAATCTATCTGGTTCAGTTTGCTCATATAATAAATTTTTGATTTTAATTTTTTTATCAAATGCCAATTTTTCATAAAATCCAAAAGGAGTTGCAATGGTAATATTGTTAACAAAAGACTTCAAATAATTAGTAAAATCAAAAATCTCTTTACTGTAGTGTCCCGGAGTGTGGGCATTATATTCAACTATTAGTATATTCATAACTAATTATACCAGTCACCATCTTTGAAATGAAAACCACCAAGTACTGAACCGTATCCATATTTTTTTTGGACTTCGTCTTTTACAACATTTCTATTTTGCAAAAGCGTCGGTAAAAGAAGGAAATAACTAATAATAGCTTTTAGAATTATTATAAAACCACCTTGCCTTACACCCGAAAGCAGTTTGCCTGATGTTAACCTGATTATCCTAAAAATTACTTTATGAAATGAAAAATATTTTGTAAGTACAATTAAATTGTTTCTAGCAACAAAGTATTTTCTTCTGGCCGAAGTTCTGTTTTGGGGTGAGTTTTTATGAAATACGATACTTTCTGAATTGATTATTTTGTAATCATAATCCAGTACCCTTAAAGAAAAATCCATCTCATGTTCGTATAAAAAAAGTTCTTTATTGAAATACCCCACATTTTCAAATACTTCTTTTTTAATCATTACTCCGCAACCAATAAAATCAATACCTTCCTTACCTTTTGGATTAAACTGAAAATCATTCACTTCTGTATTCCAAATTCTAAAAGCTACAATACCGTAAGAATTGTTATCAGATAATAATTCAATACCATTTAATAATGTTGCATCATCCGGATAACTGTCATCATCAAGCATCAAAAGGTAATCACCAGTTGCATTTTTTATCCCTTCATTCCAACCGGCAATTCCAATATTTTCTAGTAGATTTATAACTTTAACTTTTGGAAATTCTTCTTCTACCATTTTAGCCGAGCCATCTGAGGAATTGTTATCAACTAAAATAATTTCAAAATTTTTGTAAGACTGTTTATAAATCTGATTAAGAGAATTTCTTAATTCCTCTTTTCTATTAAAAGATAAAATAATTATTGAAATTAAGTGTTCATGTATTTTCATTTTTTCAAAAAAGGAGTTTTCTATTAAGAATAAATCTTGCAGTTAAAAATGTCGTAACAAATTCAGCTATAAATATTGAAATTGCTGCTCCTATTGAATTGTACAATGGAATTAAAACCAAAAGAAATATAATATTTACTAACGCTGCAACACCTATGATCTGTCGAAACTTTTTATCGAATCCCAAATTAATCATTAATTGATAACCAAAGAAATTTGACAATACTATTAAAAAAGGGATGAAAGCCAAGACTTGCAATACAATTATTGAATCATTGTAATTTTTATCTGCCAGCAAGTAGATTATTTCTTTGGAGAAGAAAAACATAATTAATCCAAAAATTAATGCTAGAAGTGATGTAATCGAAATTACCTTCTTAATAAAAATTAGACTGTTGTTTTTATCATTTATTATTGCATATCCTATTTGAGGAAAAATTACTTTACCAATGTTAGAAAGCAAACCTTGTACAGCTTCTCTAGTTTTGTTGGCCATACTGTAAATCCCTACAGAAACATCACCACTGAATAATCCAAGGAAAAAGGTATTAGATGATGTATAAAGATTTATGTAAATATTTGAAACAAAAATTTCCCACCCTCTTTTTAATCTGAAAAGTATTTGGATTTTTTTGGGGAAAAAGAATTCGATTTTTAATAGAATAACTGAATATAAAAATATGGAAATTCCAATTAGTAAATTTGCAGAACTGACTATCAATAAATAACTCTTAACATCATTAGAATTGTTAACTAAGACAAAAATTAATATAGTCGCAATAGTTCGAAATATTATTGGAATAACTGCTATGCTGACCATTCTTTCAAGGCCTTGGAGAAACCAAAATGTAGAAACCCCATTACCAATAAGAAAAATAAATACAATTAGGTACAGATTTATATTTGAATAAAATTTTGGCACAAAACAAATGATGCATAAATAAACTAAGAGAAGAATAGCAGTAATTGCTATCCGGATTAAAAATGTTGAATTAAAAATTATTGATAATTGCTTTTCATTATTACGAGCGAGTGATACTTCTCTTACAGCACTTATATTAAATCCGTAATCAACTAACGTTAAAAAATAAGCCAGGAATGCCAGAATAAAATTTGCTAATCCATATTTTTCCGGGCCAAGTACTTTAAGTAAATAAGGGAAAGTAACTAAAGGAATTAAATACTGAAAGATTTGTAAAATTGTTAGAGATGAAAAATTCTTTAAGAGACGCTTTTTACTATTAGATAAATTATGTAGATAAAAATTATCTATTTTCTCACCAACCAAATTTCGGGATTTTGATAATTTCGGTTATTCCAAATTTCAAAATGCATAATACTGCCCTCAAGACTATCACTCACTTGTCCGATTTGAGTACCGGCTTCTACTTTGTCTCCCTCACTTATAATAATATCGTTTACATGTCCGTAAACAGTTCTGTATTCTCCTTTGTGAGTAATAATAATTACGCTGCCGTAACCAGGTATCCATTCAATTGCAGAGATAATTCCCTCTGCAACAGCAAATACTTTTGTATCATCATTTGTCCTAATATCAATTCCATAATTCAAAGTAACAGTGTTTAATCTGTTGTTTTTATTTTCACCAAATGATCTTGCAATTTCACCATTATTTACTGGCCAACTGAGTTTACCTTGAAGGTCAGCAAATTCTGCAAAACCTGCATAGTTATAATCTGCAGGTAAGGTTGCATTATTATTTTTAAGCTTTTCTTCTCTAAGTTTTTTTTGCCGCTCCCTTTCTTTTTCAATAAGATTAGCAATTAAATTCTTAATCTTAATTTCTGCTTTTCTTTTTCTGTCAATCTCTTCTTCAATTGCTTTTTGATCTTCACGTAATTTGCTGATTAGTTTTTCTTTTTCATTCTTCTTTGATGCAAGCTTTACTTTTTCGTTATTTTTACTATTTACAAGCTTGTTTAATCCACTAACCTCGGTTTTCAGATTTACTTCAAGTGAAACAAGCATTTCATTATTCTCTTTTAAACCCTCAATTATCTCCCGATTTTTTTGAGAAATATGGCTAAGGTATTTGTATCTAACTAATGCCTGGTTAAGTGACTCCGCATTTATAATATACTTAAACCCAGATAACCGACCATGCTTATAAAACCAAACTACATATTTAGAATACTCTGCTTGCAAACTCTGTATTTTATTTTCAGCTTTATTTATTTCTTCATTTATTTTTGATATTTCATTCTGCTTATTTCTCTCTTGCGAAGAAAGGTTATGAATTACCTTGCTTAACAGGACATTTTGCTGACTTATATTTTGGAGAGCCGAAATAGATTCTTTTTCTTGAGCTGTCTTTTGGTTCAGACTCTTTTCAAGCGCATCTATTTCTGTATTCAATTTTGATAGTTGGTCGTTCTGCTTTTTTATCTCATTGTTTGATTGTGATAAAAGCAAAACCGGCAGTAGTAAAATAATTATTAAAGTGTACTTTACCATTTTATAACATTTACGTCGTTTGGATATTCAAAACTTACGTCTGTTATTTCTTTATTTACAACAATATTTCTGTACTCAATTGTTACTGATTGATCTTTTTCTTTGTACTCAACTCTTGAAAAAAATGGAACAGGCACATTCTCAAAACTTCTGAAATCAGAATAGTTACCTTCAAAAATTACATCGGTAGTATCTTTTACCAATTTATAATTCGTAATCGCAAATTCATCAATTGATATTTCATAAATGCTTTTTTTCTTTGATCTGTTATCAAGATAATTTAGTGTGTAAGAATCATCATTTATTACAAAATTATCCGGCTCTCTTCTTAGATTTGATGTTAAATTAACTGAACCGGAAAATGCATCCAATAAGTCGTCAAAAGATAGATCAACTTTGAAAATATTCCTTAAGATTTCCATTTTAACATCGCCGGTGTAAAGGTCATTTCTTATCACATCATAAAATTTGAAATCATTTTTTGTAACTAGTGCATGTGCTAGGTCAATGCCAAAAGGTCCAAAAACAGAAAGCTTTATAGTATCAGGCTTAATAAGTATAACCTCAAAATTGGCTTTAGCGCTTAGTTGCGGGGATTCAACATTCATTACACCCGATCCTTCAAAGGTCTTTATTTTTCTTCTATTTGCTTCTAATTTTTTAATCAACCTATCTGCCGGCAATTCCTTTTCCTCTACAGTTGGTTTAGATGGAACACAAGCCTCAAAAAAGATAAAGACAAATATAATTAAAATGTTGATATATTTTTTCGTCACAATGTACCTTTGTCTAATTTTAATTTCAATTCATTATTTGAATCATCTTTTTTTAATGACTCAGCCCAAAATTCTTTAGCTTTTTCCTCTTCGCCTAATTTGAAATAAATATCACCGAGGTGTTCTAAAACAGTAGCACTTTCAGGATCAACTTCAAGAGATTTTTCTACATATTCTTTTGCTTTTTCAAAATTACCCAATTGGAATTGCACCCAACCCATTGTATCAAGGAATGAAGAGTTTTCCGGATCTTGCTCCAGTGCTTTGGTAATCATTTCTAATGCACGGTCTAACTCGAGACCTCTCTCAGAAAGTGAATATGCGTAATTATTTAATATTGTTGAGTTTTCAGGATCAATATCTACAGCCCTATTATAAATGCTGTCACTCTTGGTATAGATTTCTTTGGAATCATAAATCAATCCAAGTATACCAAGGATGTTTATGTTCGTGTCATCAATAGTATTCGCTTTCTCTAGAACTTGAAGTGCTTCATCATTTTTATTTAGCGAATACAAAGTAAAGCCATATGCTGAGAGAGCAGTTAGATCTTCAGGTTGGAGCTCAACAGTTTTTTTAAGAAAAGGTTCAGCTTTTTCGTGGTCATTTTCTTGTGATAAAGAAAGTCCCATATAAATATTTAAGACAAAATCATCAGGGAAATTTTTAAGGGCTTTATCCATTTCTTCAGCAGTTTCAGTATAGCGTTGATTATCAAATAGCAGGCCACCAAGTCTCATCCATACATCAGGATTCCAACCGGCAAGCTCAGTTGCAATTTTAAAATTTTCAATAGCAGTTGAATCATCTTCTTCTTTTACAGCAATTTCACCTAAATAAATTTTAACTTGATAGTCCAACGAATCTTTATCAAGTTTTGTAAAAATATCTTTTGCATATGGTAATAAGCTTGAGTCACTCAATGACTGTCTAAAAAGCGCTAATCCAATTTGCAATTTCGAGTCGAAAGCTATTGAGGGATTATTTGCAAGCCCTGAATACTCTTTTGCACCCTCCTCCCATCGTCCCAATTGAACTAAAGAGTTTGCTTTGTACTCTAAAAGATTTGCGTCAAAAGGAAATAATTCCAAGGATTGATTTGTAAGTGCTAAAGCTTCATCATATTTAGCAGTCTTTAAGTAGGCTTCAATTAAAATCTTTTTTAATTCAATACTAGTTGGATTAAGTTCAATCAGCTCCTTCATTGTTAAAATAGTTTCTTCAACATTACCAAGCCTTTCATTAAGGTCAGCTATCCTAACCAACACATTCCACTGTGGGCCTGTTAATTCTAGCAATCTATCATAAACTTTTTTTGCTTCAATTGGCTTATCAAGTTCGTACAATTTCCCAAGTTCTAAATAAGCACGAAATTGTGTGGAGTCTGATTTTATAATACGCGAATAAACATTTATTGAAGAATCTATTAAGTTAGCTGCTGAATAAACCCGACCGAGTAAAAAGTTGTATTCTACATTTTCCGGTTCAAGATTGTAAGCAGATTTTGAATGTTGCAGTGCTGATCTGAGTTTATTTAATCTAAAGTAGTTTTTCCCCAATGCATAATGTATTCCTGCATTTGGATCAAGTCGTAAAGCTTCTTGGTATTCAATTATTGCTTCTGCGTACTCGCCTTTCATTTCGCTTACATTACCATCAATAAAATATTCAACAGCTTTGCTTTTATTTCTTTTCTGATCCACTTTAGTTGATTTTACTTTGGAGGATTTCTCAACAACTTGAGTTGAAGAACAACCGATAAGTAGAAAAGAAATTATGTATATTAATGTCGTCTTTTTCATAATTCACGTTTAATTAAACTTAGAAAATATAATAACACTTCTACAATCACAAGTACAAAAGGTTTGTTATTTTTGCATATGAAAAAATATAATTTAGCAATAGCGTACAAATGGATATATGATACTGATTTTGTTAGTCTGATTGAAAATATTTTTCATAAAAATGGACTATCCACTTATATTATTCACAAAAACAACACAAAAGAAGTTTATGGTTTGCTAAAAAGCAATGAATTATTTTTTGACGTGATCCTCGATAGAGGTTCAGATGAAGATGAAGATTTTGAACCAATAGCTCAGCTAACGAAAGAACTTCAGATAAAAGTAATAAACGATTATCATCTGACCGACCTTGCCTTAGATAAATCAGTTTTACAGCCTAAGTTAGAAAAAGAAAATATTTTAGTGCCTAAAACTATTGTTTTACCTCCGCTTGATGAAGAACCAGATGATTTTGAGATTGATAAAATAAGCTTAAAGAGTTTTACTAAACCATTTATTATAAAGCCTGGTTACTATAGCGGCGGCGGCGAATCAATCAATTTAAATGCCTTTACCATTGAAGACGTTAAAAAGCAGAGAGCATTTCTGAATGATGACACTTTTTTGATTCAAGAAAAAATTTATCCAAAACAAATTTTTGGCAGACGTGCTTGGTTCAGATGCTTTTGGTTTTTCGGAAAAATCGTTCATACTTTCTGGGATGATACAACTCACGAATACACAGAAATATCTGGGTATGAAAAAGATAATATTGATTTCACTTTTATTGGTGAATCGATGAAAAAGTTAGCTGGAATATCAAAGCTTGACTATTTCTCATCAGAATTTGCGATCAACAAAAATGATGAAATTTATTTAATCGATTACATTAATGATCAATGCGATATGCGCTTTAAGTCAAAACACTTTGATGGTGTGCCGGATAGAATCGTTGAAGAATTTATCTTTGCAATGTTCGAATTCGTGAAAAAAAATATTAAAAATTAATTCCTTCTTCTATAGTTTCAAGCATATTCAAATAACTTTCGTATCTCTCAACTGTGATATTTTCATTTTCCACATTTGCAATAATAGCGCAACCGGGTTCATGGTTATGAGTGCATGTGTTAAATTTACAATTGTTGATAAAAGGAGTAAAATCTTTAAAATAGTGCCCAAGGTTTTCTTTACTAATTCCGTACGGATCAATTTCTCTTATACCGGGAGTATCAATTACAAAAGTATTATTTCCCAAACTGATCATATTACTTGTTACTGTAGTATGCTTTCCTTTATTCGAATAATCACTAACATCCGATGTTTTCAAATCTAAATCCGGAAAAAGTTTATTGAGCAATGATGATTTGCCTACCCCGGATTGACCCCAAAAAATATTTTTGTTGCCAATAATTTTTTGGTGAAGATTTTCAATCCCTATATTTTCTTTCACACTTGTCAGTAAAACTTCGTAACCTACTTCTTCATAAAGTTCTTTCCATAATTCAGCTAGTTCTTCCGAATCAATATCAATTTTATTAATGACAATAACTGTGTTGATATGAGAGCTTTCGCCAATTACTAAAAGCCTATCTAAAAAACGGTTATTAAATTGTGGCCTTTCAATGCTGGCAATTACAAAAAGATTATCAATATTCGAAGCTATAATTTGCTCTAGTCTTTCGCCTCTTTGCCCCGCTCCCCTTTGTTTTATTGCTTTTCGCGAGATATAGTTCTTCCGCTCCAATATATTTTGTATTGTTCCCGAGCCGTCCTCGTTTAAATCATATTCAACAAAATCACCTACGGTTACAATGTCTAGTGTTCTGCTTTTATCTTTTTTAAGTAAATGTATTTTTTTGAATTTACCAGGAAGGTTACATCGGATAAGGCTTCCCGATTCATCGAAAAGATAATAATCTTTGCTCTCTATTCTTTGTACAATTCCTTTAATAAAAAACCCTCATTTTTTTGAGGGTAATTTAGATATGGACAATTCCTTTTTCAACAAATAAAATTCATTATTAGAGAATTGTCCATAGAGGGCATATGCTTCTGGGAAAAGCAAACTTAATTATTAAACTTATACCTTAAAGTCAGAACCAAATTATCGTGTTTTAATTCTTGACCTACTCTTGAAACACCAGCATCATAATTATCTGTGAAATCTTCCCACCAGCCATGAGCATAAGCAACATCCAATTCAAAATTTCTATCAGCTGCAAATCCAATACCGGCAGTAAAATATTTTCTATCGAAATCCGAAGGATCATCTTTAAAAGGTGATTGTCTAAACATAAAACCACCTCTTAGTTTAACTCCGCTATATGGTAAATTAACTTCAGCACCAACATTATAATTGATAGTGTTTCTAAATAATAAATCAATATCTCTGTTGTTTTCATTACGTTCTGCAGGCCCTAGTCCGGCAGTAAATTCCATTTCAGAATAATCAATAAAAGTAACTTCACCACTTAATGTTACCGGACGGAATTTAGCGGAAGCTGCCGCAGTAAACTCAAATGGTGTTTCAATATCATATTTAATCTTTTGTTCCGATTCATCGAGATCAAATCTTACAGCAGCAAATTCTGAGAAACCATCAGCGAAAAAGGTTTCTTCAATCTTTAATTTACTAGGAAATTTAACAGTTCCTGCAAATTTCACATTACGATTTGCCGAATAGATTAAGCCAAGTTTTGCTTCCCAACCATCGATATTCCAATCAATGATATCGTTTGTAGAAAATACTTGAAAATCACGTGTATCTTCGTCTTGCGGATCAAGAAGCAGGCTGGCTCCATAAATATTATCCAAATCATCTTCATAGTAATCTTTTATTCTTTTGTAACTACCGGTAACAACATTGAATGTCCCCCCGACAAACAAATTTTTTGCTATCTCTGTAGCTACTGCAAAAGACCATTTATTTAAGTCGCCTTCCTGCAAAATGTTTCCGCTTTGGGTCAACCTGCCGTTTATTAAAGTTGTATCTTTTATAAAATTATCATCTGTATCAAATAATGGGTAACTGGTACCCAATAAAAATGAAACATCATCATTGAATGATGTTAAGTGTTGAATGAAAGAATTATTACCAGGATTAAAACCATCAAATTTTAGATTTTGTGTAAAATCTTTTGTCCGGTTATAACCAACTGCAACTACAAAACTTCCTCTATAAGTTGGGAAAGGAAGGATTAACCCAAATTGTCCAAATTTAGTTGAGCTTTCAGTTGTGGAAGTCGCATTGTCAAAAAATAAAGCATCATTAGCTAATGAATTATAATTTAGCCCGGTTGAAAATTCCATTTTTCTTTTCAATGCCAAGCCTGCCGGATTAAACAAAACTGCAGAGAAATCATTAGCAACTGCTGTAAATGCATTACCCATTCCAAGCGCCTTTGCTGATGATCCGATGCCTGGTTCACTAAGCCGCAATGCATCATTGAAGTTTTGAGAATACTGAATATTAAAAAGAATCAAAAATAGAAAAACTACAGTTAGAATACTTTTCATTATCTATCTCCTTTTACTGCTGCCGCTTCTGCTGCTACCACCAGACCTAGTTCCGCTTGATCTGCTACTTGATGATGAACGCGAACCGGAAGAATAGCCACTTGAACGGCCACTACTTCTAGGTGAGCTATATGACTTTGATCCGCCAGATCTGCTGGAACCTCTGTTATATGATTTTGATCCGCTTGATCTTTTACTTCCACTTCCGCTATAAGATTTAGATTTACTTCTCGATGAACTTTTATTTTTATATGATTTTGATTTGCTTCGCGAGCTATTACCAGATTTATAAGCTTCTCTGCTACCCGAACTGCGCCTACTAGAAACAGATTTCTTACTTCCTCTACTTCCAGAACTACGCGTTACGGATTTTCGCTGTTTACCTGAAGTTGACCGCTCTACAGATTTGCTCCTGTCTCTAGTTTTCGTTGTAGTTACATTGCCACTTTTGCCAAGACTACTGCCTCCGGAGCCTCTTGTCGTAACAGTGCCACTTCTTATTCTGTCGTTTGCATAGTCTCTTGTTCTTGTCTTGTAAGCTCTTCCACTACCGGAATCTCTTAATTTTGTATACTTTGTATATTTTGTATTATAGCCATTGTAATATGTATAATGATGATATCCGCCAGATCTGTAATAATGTGGGTGTGACCAATAGTAGCTGTAATAATACGGATTATAATACGGTCTCCAATAATAATCATAGCGATACCAGGGATCATACGAGAAATATATATCTCCATGAAAAATGCTGTATGAATAATATGGATAATATCCGCCCCAGAAATATCTTCTATATTTTGGTCTATAAAAATCGTAGTGGTGATCGTCATAATAATAATTATTTATGGTAAGATCAGTGCTATCTTCGTATTCATCTTCATAGTCATCGTAATATTCGTCTCCATCAGAATCGTTATAATAATCATCGTCAGCGTAATCGCTGTCTTCATATTCATCTTCGTATTCTTCATAACGAGTTCTATCAGTTTCTTTTAGAGCTAGTTGTGTATAACATCCTGTGAGAGATAAAAAGAATAAAAAAATTGTTGTGCGGATTATGATGGCCATTTTAACACCCCTTTCTAATATACTTAATAATTTATTTACAACTATAATGCCGTAAAAAGGGGCTAAATTTGAAGAAAATTATAGATTTTTTTTGCGGTTTGTACAGTTAAATAAACTAACTGTACAATATTTTATACACTAAAAAATACCTTTGATGTATTCAACAAAAATTGCTCTATCAGATTTATTTGCATTTAACTTTTTATTATCCAACATGTTCCTTAAATCCAGCCCGATTGTAAAACCATCACCAACTGCCCAACGTACTCCCATGTTCAAATATCCATCGCCATCGCCAATAGATCCACTTCCATTGTCATTTAAAGCAAAATCATATTCTGCAACGAGTGATACTTTCCCGCCTAAAGTTTTTTCAACACCAAATCCAAAATTTAAATCTTTGTCATCATTATTTTCTAATGTATAATTTACAACTCCATGAAGGCTTAAGTAACCCAAAAACTCAAAATTTTTGGCTACTGCAACAAAAAAGCCCGGAGATTTTATTTCATATCTGCTTGAAGTATCCGCTTCTCCAAAATTGAACAATTCGGGTTCGTCTTCATCAAAAAATTGTCCTTTTCCTTGTGAATCAAAACCGAAAGTTAATGCAGGGCTTCCTTCAGTCTCATTGAGAATTCTTAGTCTAGCATTTACTCCAGGTATTTTATACCAGTCAATTACCCCTGTTCCGATTACGTTTGAACCTCCGTAAGAAACTCCAAAACTGAAGTTATCAAAAACTCCAACTTCCAGTTTTGAAATTAATACTCCTTTTGGAAGAACATCCAATGTAACACCAACAAATCCTTTTTCTAATATTCCCGCTGAAGGTAAATCGACAAGATTTCTGTACTCATATTTTGCATCAGTGCCCGAAGCTCCCTGAGAAAAGCAAACTGATGATATTAAAATTATGCTAAGAATAATCTTTGTGATTTTCATTTTACCTCTTTAGAAATAATAGAAATGACTTTTCAAATTTAGATATAAATCTGGAAAATATCCTTTATTTTTTCGGACTAATCTTCAAAAACAATATTATATTTATTGATAAGTCTATGGATCGAGCGTCTGTCTAAACCACATTCCTCTGCAGTTTGTGTAATATTTCCATGATTTTTTTTCAAATAATACGTCAAATATTGCACTTCAAATTTTTCAATTACAGATTCTTTTGCTTCTTTGTAGTTAAGTGATAGAATGTCTTCATCAAACGAGACTGATTTGTTAACAATGTTGTTAGGCAAATCCGAAATTTGAATAATCTCACTTGAACACAAAAAATACGAGCGGCTTATTACATTTTTTAATTCCCTTACATTACCCGGCCATGAATAATTTATTAAAGCCTCTTTCGCTTCAGATGAAAACTCTCTAACAATTTTAGAATTTTTTTGACATAACTCTTTCATAAAATCAAAAACTAAAGGCATTATATCATCTTTCCTTTCTCTGAGAGGAGGAATATCCAAGCTAATAGTATTCAAACGATAATAAAGATCTTGTCTAAATCGGTTTTCTTTAACTAACCTTTCCAAATTCTGATTTGTAGCTGCAATAATCCGAACATTTATATCGATTTCCTTTTGGCCGCCAACTCTTCTTATTTTTTTTTCTTCGAGCATTCTTAAGAGTTTAACTTGAAGAGCTAAACTCATATCTCCAATTTCATCGAAAAAAAATGTCCCGTTATTTGCAAATTCAAGTAGTCCGGGCTTAGCTTTTACTGCACCCGTGAATGCTCCTTTTTCATGACCAAAAAGTTCACTTTCAAAAAGATGTTCCGGCAGAGCACCACAATTTACCGGCACAAACGGTTCGGTGTCGCCTTTGTTTATATTGTGAATTGCCCTGGCAATTAATTCTTTGCCGGAGCCACTTTCACCAGTAATCAAAACGTTCATTTCAGTTTCAGCAATTTTTTTTGCGTTCTCAATTACTGTTTTCATTTCTTCACTTTTAAAAATTATTCCATTACTATTTTCATGATCTGTACTTGGATATTCCTTTGAAGTGTTTAGGGCCCTATCAACACAGTCAAATAATTTTCTCGATGTAAATGGTTTTTCGATAAAATCAAATGCCCCAAATTTAATTGCTTCAACACTTGCTTCAATAGTACCGTAGCCCGAAACCACAATTACATGAGCTTCAGGAAGTTTTAATTTAACCTTTTTAACAATTTCAATTCCGCTAACTTCTCTCATTTTCAAATCAGTAATTACCAGATCATATTTATTTTCTATTATATGTTGCAAAGCAGCATTAGCGTTGGTTTCTTTTTCAATAATAAAATCTTCTTTTGTTGAAAGAATTTTTTCTAATGAATTCAACATTTCAATTTCATCATCTACAATAAGTATTTTTTTCATATTCATTCCGCTAGTTGAAAACTATGTTAAATCTTGTGCCATTTGTTTGGTTGCTTTCACAACTAATGGTTGCATTGTGATTATCACAAATTTTCTTCACAATATACAGCCCAATTCCTGTTCCTTTATCAGATTCTTTTGTTGTAAAGAAAGGGGAAAAAACCTGTTCAATATTTTCAAGCGGTATTCCTTTTCCATTATCTTTTACATACAATTGAATTTTTTCTTTATCTGTTCTTTCTATACCGATTTCTATTATCCCATTACTATTTGAAGCATCAATGGAATTACTTATCAGATTTGTGAGTACCTGATCTAACTGTAGGTTATCCCCTTTTACAAAAGCATTTTCAACATTAATACTTTTTTGGATTTTTATATTTCTCTTATTCACAATGGGTAAATACATCTGAATGTTATCTTCAATTATGTTTACAAGATCAAGTTCTCTAAATTCTTTTATAGACTTTTTAGAATGCTTCAAAATATTTCTCGTAATTTTCGAGACTTTTATTGATTCGTCAACTAGCACATCAAAATCATCTTTGTATTTACCCAAAACATTATTTTTGTATGCTTCCAATTGCAAATAATCGGATCGAGACAAAATTATACCGGTGTGATTGTTAATCTCATGAGCCATTTCTGCAGTTAGTTCACCAATATGTGCAAGTTTATCTGCATGTTGTAATTGTTTGAAATGTAGTTGATCTATTTCATCTCTTGAATTATTTATTTCATCAACCATTTTATTAAAATGTTTTTCAAGCATTCCGAATTCATTGTCGCTGCTGGCTTCCATTTTAATATCCATGTTTCCATTTTCAAGTTCCTCCATTGCAAACATAAACTTTTTCAGAGGGCGATTTATAATTTTGTTAAAGAATAAGTAAAAGCCGAGAATCAAAATTATTATTACGACAGTACCAAGATAAATAACATGCATTGAACCAGTATAAAAATGAGATTCAGATGTGGTCAAATGAGAGTCCACATCAAGATAAGCGATTACAACATTATTACCATGACAGCTTTGACACTCTTTTGAATTTTGAATTGCCTCAAATGCATTATAAGTATGGTTATCCTCAATCAATCTTATCTTCCTTTCAAATTCTTCTTCTAAAATTGGTTGAATATGTCCAGGAGCTATTGCATTTATATCTTTTCCAATTTCATTTTTAATAGTAGAGTAAAGTATCTTGTCTTCTTCATTGAAAATTCTAATATGATCTATATTTTCATATCTGGATATGTCTTCAACTATTGCTTGCACATCTTTATCTGAGCCTTGAAGCATTTCATTATCAAGTCCGTAACGTAGCATATCCATCGTCGCGTTAAGTAATATTAATGATCTTTCGTGGAAATTTTTTTGAAATTGATTGATTAAAAAATAGATGGGAATTCCTACACTAAGTAAGATGAAAACTATTAAACTTAGTACGAATTTTGTTTTTATCGTTTTTAACATTTTCGCTTCTTTTGGTTTTAATGAGACATTCATATCTCACTGTGACATTAATGTCTCTAAAATTCAAATCATCACGTTGATAATTATTACAACTTAGATTAAATATAGATAACAACAATGAATTCGGATCAAAAATACATATTTCAGACACTAATATCAATTTATACAAATTACTTTTTCAGGCACAATGATTGCATAAATAAAAGCAATGAAAACTATAATTATTTCTAAAGAATTTTGTGAAAAAGATTACCCCGTTTTTAACGGGAATACAACAGACAATGATGTAAATTATATAAAGGATTTTTCTTCTCCACTGGAACTAGTTTCAAAAATAATAACATTCAACCCGGCTTTACTTGTAATCGACGATGATTTAACTCAGCCTGATTCAATTGAGATAATAAAATCAATTAAAAATATAAATAAAGAGATCGCAACTGTTTTCATTACTTCAAATAGTAGCGTTGAATTCGGGAGGAGGGTCAGCCCGCTTGGAATTCAATACTATGCAATTAAGCCAATTGAAAAAAAAGATTTGACTGAATCAATTAGTTCAATAAAAAAACTTTTAAAGAAAAATAAGACTAAAGAATCTGAAAAAATTAACTATTAAAATTATTTTATCTACAATCAAAAGGAGAATGCTATGATAAAAAAACTATTACTAATTTGTTTTTTATTTCTTTTTGCAGTTACAACCTTTGCTCAAGACGTCACATTAACCCCATACGGAAGATCCAATTCTGATGTCGATTTAGACGAAAACGATCTTTTTGATCGTGTTTACGACGGACTTCTAAATGTTGGTGCCGGTACAAAAGTTTACCTAAAGGGTTATTCCCCCGCGGGAGATGCTGCAACCGGAACATGGACAATTGTAACAAAACCTGATGGCTCCACTGCAGAATTTGGAGATACTTATGATATGGATGAGAACACTCAAATAATTGAAATAATTCTGGATGTTGTCGGCACATATCAATTTGAATTCGGCACAGGCAGCGCAAATTTTGTTTCAGTAACTTTTAATGCCGGAACTTTTTTAGGATACGATCAAGGTGCACTTAACTGTAGCGGATGTCATAGTGGACAAACTACAGATTGGCTGGAAACAAAACACGCTACCGCTTTATCAGATGGTCTAAAAGGCGAATATGATCATTTTCAAGCATTTTGTGTAAGATGCCACTCAACCGGTTATGATGCTGATGCAGCAAGCGATGGTTTTGATGATAGAGATTTTGTATTCCCGGATACTTTATCACAAGAATCGTACGAAGCAGTTTTAACCAACTCACCGGAAGCAATGAAATTAGCTGAAGTACAATGTGAAGCTTGCCACGGTCCCGGAAGCGAACACGTTGCAGCATTTGGCAATACTGATGATTCAAAAATTGTAAGTACATTTGATGTGAAAGTATGTTCAAAATGTCATGATTCCGGTAAATACCATGTTTTCCCAGCACAATTTGATGTATCAAATCATGCAGACTTAGATAGAAATGAAACAAGATCATACTGTGCACATTGTCATAACGGTGCAGGGTTTATCAATTATGTTGAAAGCGGTAAAGTTTCGTTGACAGAAGATGAACCTATGAATGTTGATATTAATTGTGTTGCTTGCCATGATCCTCACAGTGTTGAAAATGAGCATCAATTAAGAACTATTACTGCGACTTTACAAACTGGTGATGAAGTAGATGTAGGCGGACTTGGTAAGCTTTGTATGAACTGCCACAAATCTAGAAGAGACGCTGTTGACTATACAACAAATTATTTAGATAACATAAGCCCTTATTATGGCCCACACCATGGAACTCAATCTGAAATTTTATTAGGAACCAACTATCCTGATTTTGGAGTAACATTTGAATCTTCAACACATATTAATGTTACCCCGAATTCATGCGTTGACTGTCACATGAGCGCTGACGGTAAAGTAGATGAAAATGATAATGTATTATTAAGCGGCGGTCACTCTTTCAGAATGAGTACACCTGAGGGAGAAGATAATGTTTCAGCATGTGCTCCTTGCCACAGCTTTGAATCTTTTGATGCAATTGCTGTTGAAATTAATAGTGTTACAGACTTTGACGGTGACGGAACAGACGAAGGTCTACAGGAAGAAGTTTCAGGAATGTTACATGATATTCAAATGCTGCTTCCTCCTTTAAATTCTGAAGAAGTTAGTACGATAGACTCTTCGTGGACAGAATTACAAGCAAAATCTTATTATGCACATAAAATGGTTAAAGAAGACGGTAGTTACGGTATGCATAACCCTGTATTTGTTGTTGGCCTTTTAACAGAAATTTTAAACCAGTTAAACGGTGCTGTTGGTGTTGAAGAAGTAGACGGATTACCTACTGTTTATGCTTTAGAACAAAACTATCCAAATCCTTTCAATCCTTCAACAACAATTAGATTCTCAATTCCTGAAGCCGGAAATGTGAAAGTATCAGTATTTGATGCTTTAGGTAGAGAAGTTGCTGAATTATTAAATGAAGAATTAACTCCTGGTAACTACGATGTTAACTTCAATGCTTCAAGCTTGTCATCTGGTATTTATCTTTATAGAATTCAAGCAAGTGATTTTGTTCAAGTTAAGAAAATGATTTTGATTAAATAATAAATTATTTCCCCCCGATAAGCCCAGCTTGTTTCGCTATGCGAAATGAGTTTGGGCTTTTTTTATGCACAAAATTCAATTTCATTTTTGATATATTTGTAATCCATAAAAATTGATTTAGATGCGAATAGAAAAAGATTCACTCGGAGAAGTTCAAATACCTAAAGAAGCAGTTTACGGCATTCACTCATACAGAAGTTTTCACAATTTCCCTCACTCAGGGGAAAAAGTAAATCCGTATTTAATAAAGGCCTTTTTACAAGTAAAAAAAGCTGCTGCTGAAACAAATAATAAAGTCAATTTATTATTTAAGGATAAGTACGAACCAATTATTGATGCGATAGAAATTTTACTTGAAGAAGTTGAATTGGCTATCACTCACGAATCAGAATTTATTTACGAAAAGATAATTGTTGATCCTTACCAAGGTGGTGCCGGTACTTCCTTAAATATGAATATCAATGAAGTAATTGCCAATCTTGCGTTAAAACAAATATCAAAAAAAATTGGTGATTACAGCACTATTCACCCTATTGACCATGTGAACATGTCGCAATCAACAAATGATACTTACCCCACTGCATTCAAAATTGCTTCACTTTATCTGCTAAAAGAATTGCAAGATTCTTTCGCGGCTCTTCAGAGAGAATTTCAAAAGAAAGAAGAAGAATTCAAAAGTGTTATAAAACTTGGCAGAACACAATTACAGGATGCAGTGCCAATTACTTTGGGACAAGAGTTTGGGGCTTTTGCACAAGCTTTTGCAAGAGACCGATGGAGACTTTACAATGCCGAAGAAAGACTTCGTTCCGTTAATCTTGGTGGAACTGCCGTAGGCACTTCCGTATCAGCAACAAACGGTTATGTCTTAAACGTAAATAGTGTTCTAAAAAAAATTACCGGATTGCCGATTGCAAAAAGTGAAGACTTAATTGACGCAACACAAAATTTAGATATGTTTGTTGAAGTACACGGAATAGTAAAAGCAGGTGCAGTATCTATTATAAAAGTCTGCAATGATTTAAGACTTTTAGCAAGTGGGCCCAAAGGCGGATTCGGGGAAATTATTTTACCGCCGATGCAGTCAGGATCAAGTATAATGCCAGGAAAAGTTAATCCGGTTGTATTAGAAAATGCTATTCAATTTGCAGAAATGGTTAAAGGCAATGATGTTGTCATTGGAAATTTAGCAGGTGCAGGGAATCTTGAATTGAATGCATTCATTCCATTGTTATCTCACTTGTTTTTGAAATCATTACAAACATTGAAAGATGTAAATTATTCTTTATCAAAAAATTGTATAAGCGGTATAAAAGCTGATGCAGAAAAATGCAGGCAGCATTTAATAAATTCATCAGCAATTGCCGCATCTTTAATTTCAACATTCGGTTATGATGCAATTCAAGATGTTGTTAAATATTCGTACGATAATAAAGTGCCTTTCGTCCAGGCATTATTAAAAAGTAATATTGTTGGCGAACAGGAATTATTCGAAATTTTATCCAGAGAATTAGGAATTGAAATTGAGTAAAGTAGCACAATCTGAAAGAAAACATATAGTTTTTGTCGGACAAAGAAACAGCGGCAAATCTTCACTTGTAAATAAATTTATTGGACAAGATTTAGTAATCGTAAGCGACACACCGGGAACAACAACTGACCCGGTGAAAAAATCAATGGAGCTTCTCCCCTTTGGCCCAGTTGTTTTAGTTGACACTGCAGGAATTGATGACGTTGGCGAACTTGGCGAAATGAGAATCAGTAAAACTATTAAAGCAATCTCGCAAGCTGACTTTGCAATAGTTGTACTTGATGCCTCGAAAAAGCTTTCTCCAAAAGAGAAAGAACTTTACGCGAATCTTGAAAAGTTGGATGTGCCTTTCACAACAGTAATTAATAAAACTGATCTTGGAGTAAACTACGAATTAATAGAAAAACTTAATTCGAATAGAATTAAATACCATTCCGTATCATGTGCAAAAGACGAAGGCATTTTTGACTTAAAACAAAAAGTTTCGAAACTGATGCCGCAGGAAACAGAGCCACCATTGATTGGTGATTTGGTTCAAAGACATGACGTCGTTGTATTAGTTGTTCCTATAGATTTGGGTGCTCCGAAAGGAAGATTAATAATGCCGCAAGTTCAGACGATACGCGAATCACTTGACGAAGACGCGATTGTTGTTGTTGCAAAAGACAAAGAACTGCGTGCAGCACTCGACAAATTAGCGTCGCCTCCAAAACTTGTTGTAACGGACAGCCAGGCAATTATGAGAGTTGCAGCAGACGTACCGGACGAAGTTCCGCTTACAACATTTTCAATTTTGATGGCAAGATACAAAGGTGACTTACAAGAATTCATCAGAGGAATAAACCAGGTAGAAGAATTAAATAATGGGGATAAAATTTTAATCTCTGAATCTTGTTCACACCATGCTCAGGAAGATGATATTGGCAAAGTGAAGATACCTCGATGGTTAAGAAATCATACAAAAAAAGATTTACAGGTTGATGTAAGAAGTGGTGCTGACTTCCCGGAAGATTTATCACAATATAAACTTATTGTTCACTGCGGCTCGTGTATGTTAACGCGGCGAGCAATGCAAATTCGAATTAAGCAGGCACGATTGATGAAGATTCCGATTGTAAATTATGGTGTACTTATTT
>JANQIV010000062.1 GCA_028282005.1 Melioribacteraceae bacterium
CAGCTGAACCGGCTAAAAATAAAATAATAATCGATAGATATTCATCCATAAAGTCAAAAACAGAGTCAATTAAGAAATAATGAAAATTAGAATAAATAAATTAGCAAATCTTACTTGAAAAATTATTAAATTTTATTTAAGTATAATCCACATTATACTAGGGCAAGCTTTAATAAATATTCATTCTAACACAGATTTGAAAGCTAAATTGCAACAAAATAAACTATCAACTGAACTGCTTTATCATTCATTAGACAGCATAAATGACTGCATTACCATAACTGATCTCAATGACAAATTAATTTATGTTAACGAAACTTTCGAGAAAGTTTATGGTTATTCAAGAAATGAAATTATTGGCAAGAATGTTGACATCTTAAGAAAACCCAATGAATATGATCCTAAAATTCTAGCAAAAGATATTTACCCCGGATGGAAAGGAAAATTATACAACGTCAAAAAAGACGGTACAATTTTTTTGATCGAATTAAAAACCAATATAATAAAAGATGAGAAAGGAAATTTTATTGGTGCAATTGGTGTAGCGAAAGATTTAACTACTGAATTAGAGAATAAAAGAAAGCTTGATCGAGTAGAAGACAAATACAATACTCTTTTTGATGAACTGAAAGATGCGGTTTTTGAAAGTACCCCTGAAGGCAAAATGATTGAAATTAATCCTGCAGGACTTGAGTTATTCGGTTACAAGAATAATGAAGAATTATCTGTAGCAGATATTGCAAATGAATTATATTTTGATCCAGCCGATAGGGATAAATTCAAATCAGAATTGGAAAAGAAGGGTTATGTAAAAGATTACGAAATAAAAATAAAAAATAAAAACAAAGAAGTGTTAACGGTACTCGAAACAGCTTTTGCAGTTTATGATAGTGAAGGGAAGATTGAAGCATACAGAGGAATTTTAAGAGATATTACCGTTGAAAAAATGCAAAAGCAAAGGCTTGAAGAATATGTTAACGAAATTGCAAATGGCCATAAAAAGCTTTATCAATCAGAAAGTGAATTAAAAGAAACCAATGCTGCTAAGGATAAACTTTTCGCAATTATTGCTCATGATTTACGCAGTCCTTTTACTTCTCTTATTGGTTTAACTGAATTTATGATTGACGACATAGATGAAATGGAAAAGGGAGAGATAGTTGATTTTGCAACAAAGATAAGTGAAAGCTCAAAGCACATATTAAACTTGATAGAGAACTTGTTGCAATGGTCAAGATTGCAATCGGATAAAATAGAACATGAAAAAGACCGGTTTGATATTAAAGATATGATAAGTGAAGTAACAGAGATTTTAACAAATAACGCTAACGTAAAAAATATTGAAATAAAATTTCAATCTGATAAAAGCTATTATGTTTTAGGTGATAGAAATATGATTTTCTCAACGATTCAGAACTTAATAACAAATGCAATTAAATTTACGCACATCGGTGGTCAAATCAACATATACTTAAAAGAGATTGAAGGATTTATTGAAGTTACTATAGAAGATAACGGTGTGGGGATGGATGCTGTTACATTGAGTAACTTGTTTCGAATTGATGTACATAATACAACTTTCGGAACAAATGAAGAAAAAGGTTCAGGGCTTGGTTTGATACTTTGTAAAGAGTTTGTTGAAAAAAACGGTGGAACTATCCGTGCGGAAAGTGAATTGGACATCGGATCAAAATTTATTTTTACAATCCCTAAAGCATAATAAACCTAATGGTGCTAAATGAAAAAAATCGAAAGAAGAGATTTCCTCAAAAAATCTTCGTTAGCTGTAGCTGGGGCTAGTGTTTTAACAGCTTGTAATTCAAAGAGCGAAAGTAGTGGTCCGGCAATCATAAACAAGAAAAAATATGAATGGAAAATGGTTACGACTTGGCCGCCTCATTTTCCGATAGTTGGCGAGGGTGCAGATAAACTTGCTAAGGAAATAGAGGAGGTATCTGAAGGCCAATTAAAAATTAGAGTTTACGGCGGTGGGGAATTGGTTCCTGCACTTGAATCGTTTGACGCTGTTAGTCAGGGTATTGCAGAAATGGGTCATGGAGCATCATATTATTGGGCAGGGAAAATACCTGCTTCTCAATTTTTTACTAGCCTTCCTTTCGGAATGAATTCAATACAGTCTTTCGCTTGGTTACAAAATGGGGGCGGAAATGAACTTTGGAAAGAAGCATATGAAAGCTTTAATTTAATTCCATTTTCTGCAGGATGCACCGGTGGACAAATGGGAGGTTGGTTTAACAAACAAATAAAATCGGCAAATGATTTAAAGGGATTGAAAATTAGAATTCCGGGAATTGGCGGAAAAGTTTACACTAAAGCGGGAGGATCGGCAATACTATCTGCAGGCGGAGAAATTTACACAAACCTTGAAAGAGGTGTTATCGATGCAGCAGAGTGGATTGGGCCATATCACGACTATTTGATGGGCTTTCACAAAATATCAAAGTATTATTACTATCCGGGCTGGCATGAACCAACAGGAGTTTTGGAATTGCTTGTAAATAAAAGCGCTTTTGAAAGTCTGCCGAAGAATTTGCAGAATTTAATTGAAGTAACAGCAGCATCTTATAACATAAAAATGCTTTCAGAATTTGAGGCTAAAAATGTTGAGTATCTTGAGAAGATAAAAAATGAAACAGATGTAAAAGTAGAAAAGTTTTCTGATGATGTTTTGGACTCATTTAAAAAATATTCTGAAGAAGTAATTGAAGAAATAGTTACATCCGATCCGATGAGTAAAAAGGTCTACGACTCATACTCAAAATTCCAAAAGGGAAGTAACAAGTGGGTAGAAATGTCGCAGTCAAATTACAATATTAGTTGATTACTTTAGGCAGCCACAAAGCTAATTCCGGAATGAAAATTACAAGGAATAATCCGACAAGTTGAATTCCAACGTAAGGTATTATTCCTTTATAAATATCATTAGTAGTAATCCCTTCAGGAGCAACACCTTTCAAGAAAAACAGAGCAAAGCCGAAAGGCGGCGTTAGAAATGAAGTCTGTAAATTAATAGCAATTAAAATCCCGATCCAAAGCAGATCAACATTCAAGTGTACAAATATGGGAGCAACAACCGGTACTATTATAAAAGTAATTTCAATGAAGTCAATAAAAAATCCTGCAACAAAAATTATTACCATTACTATTGCGAGGAAATGATGAGATTCCATTTCAGCGCTAGTTATTAGATTGGTTAAATAAATGTCGCCATCCATCCCTCTAAAAACCAAACTAAAAGCTGAAGCACCAACCAATATCATAAATGCCATGCTGGTCAAACTGGTGGTTTTTGTCATTACATCTTTTAAAGTAATTAAATTAAATTTGCTTCTTGCGATAGTAAGTATTGTTGCACCTAAAGCACCAATTGCAGCAGCCTCAGTAGGTGAAGCTATACCTGCAAAAATGGAACCTAAAACAATTATTATTAATAGCAGTGGAACTAAAAAAGCGGTTACAATTCTTTTAATTTTTTTCCCATGAATAAAATCTTCAATATCTTCTTTGGGCATTGACGGTACTTGCTTAGGTCTAAAGATCGCTTGATAAACAATCCATAAAAAGTAAAGAAATACAAGTATAAACCCGGGTATAACCGCAGCAACAAATAAATCACCGACAGAAATGTTTAACACACTTCCTAAAAGTACAAGCACTATGCTAGGCGGAATTATCTGACCGAGAGTTCCTGATGCAGAGATAATTCCAGTTGCAACTCTTGGATTGTATCCTTTTTTCAACATAACCGGAAGAGTTAAAACACCCATTGTTACAACTGTTGCACCTACTATTCCGGTAGCAGCTGCAAGCATAGCACCAACAACCAGTACAGAGATTGCAAGTCCACCTCGAAGTTTTCCGAACAATAATGCCATTGTTTCAAGCAGTTCTTCTGCTAGTCCGGATTTTTCAAACATGACACCCATAAAAATGAAAAGGGGAACAGCTATTAAAATATAATTTGTCATTATTCCCCAAATGCGGAGAGGGAGAAGATTAAAAAAATCGAAGCCGAAAGTAAATAATCCAAAGATGAGAGAAACTCCGCCAAGAGTATAAGCTACTGGAAAACCGGCCATCAACAAAAGCAGAACAACAAAAAAGAATATTAGCGGCAATGCTTCCATATTATTCCGGATTATTTCCCGTTTTTAAAGTAATTAACGATCTCAAAAATAGTGTAATTCCTTGCAAGAAAAGGAAAATAAAAGATATTGGTAAAAACGATTTTAACACAAATCTTGCCGGTAAACCTCCCGGGTCAGGGGATGTTTCCATAATTTGAAACGAACTGTAAACAAAATTCTTAGAAGTAAAAACTACCATTAAACTAAATGGAATTAATAGCAGAATTGATCCAATTAAATTTATGACAGCTTTGCTTTTTTTGTTTAATCTTGAGTAAATTACATCAACGCGAACATGTCCGTCATTTTTCAGAGTATATGCTGCAGAAAGTAAAAATAGCACTGAAAACAAATGCCATTCTAATTCTTGAACTGCAACGCTGCTAACTTTCAGAAAATATCTTGTAAAAACATCATAGCAAACAACTAATACCAAAACAAAACTTAGCCAAGCTGTGGCCGAGCCAACCTTCTCATTAGCCGCATCAATGATTTTGATAATTTTATTTGCTATATTCATTTCAATAGGGGATTGGAATACTCAAAAGTAAATATTTTTTAATATTAAAAACAGTATTTTATCACTAATGCAAAATAGACAATAAGTTCCAGTTTTCTTAAATTACAGTTGAGATTTCGGATTTTCTTCAAATTTTGATTACTACAAAAAAATAAATATAAGAGAGAGAGATGCAGGAAATACTTAGCAGCAGCAATTTAAAAGACAAGCCTATCCATAATTCGATAAGGTTAAATGAAAGTATGATCTGCTATAAAAGTCCTGTGCCATTAATATTGTTAGGAGATCATACACATTACAATGACGGAATCATTATTTCGTCAGCTTTTAATAAACATACAACTGTGAAAGTCTCAAAAAGGGATGATTGCCAAGTTAACATAAAAACAAAGTGGGATAATGAAGAATATTTTCATCCGGTTGAATATCGAGATTTTGCAGAATTAAAATACCCTATCAGAAATTTAGCAAGCATTATCAATTTATTGATTGAAAATGAATATCCATTAAGAGGATTTAACTGTGAAGTATCTTCCGATATTCCGGATTGTCTTGGAAATGGAATCTACGCTGCATTTCAAATTCCTTTGCTAAAATCAATTAATGAACTGTTTGAATTAAATATCTCAAATGAAAAAATAATTGAGTTATCGAGACAGGCTGAACTGAAAATTATCGGGAAAATATCGAACATTGCCCATCATTTTACCGCAATGTTTTCAAAGC
The DNA here is from genome assembly GCA_028282005.1 of Melioribacteraceae bacterium. Taxonomy (GTDB): domain Bacteria; phylum Bacteroidota; class Ignavibacteria; order Ignavibacteriales; family Melioribacteraceae; genus JANQIV01. The sequence continues at coordinate 5,395 of JANQIV010000062.1, forward strand.
TAAATCATTTTACAAAATTAGACTTGAGAACAAAAGAAATAGAATTCCGAAAAGCAGATGAACCTATTCAACTAATGGTTATGGAAACTGGAAAAAGAATTAAAATTGAAGAGATCTGTAAAGAAAGAATTGAAGAATGTGTAGTTGGTGTAAAAGGATTAAGGCTTTATATTTGGGGTATTAGAAATTTGAGAGATGTTAAACCAGATTTTCTTCAAAAACATGTTCATATGATTCCTAACAGAGTTTATAAAAGATGTTTATTTAACGTAACTGAAAGGGAAAGAGTCGCTAATGCCTTAGACGCACTGAAAGCAAATGATATTAATTCTTTCGGTAAAATAATGTTTGAATCACATGCAGCACTAAGAGACGAATATGAAATCAGCACTGAAGAACTTGACTATATAGTTAAAGAAAGTTCAAATATAGACGATGTAATCGGATCAAAAATATTAAGTTGTACTCCGATTTATACTGCAATAAATATTCTCAAAAAAGATTTTAATCCGGCTAATATCGATCTGATTAAACAAAACTACTTTAATAAGTTCGGAAAAGAGTTGAATATATTTGAATTAGAGGGGTCTTCTGGGGTTGAGGACTACTAATTTACAAATAAAATTTAACATTATCTAAACACTTTATTAAAAATCATTTATTATCTTTTCGCATAAACATACCATAAATTCAGCTTGATTTTATAATGTCATATAAATACATTTTCAACCATATTTTTACGGAGTATACATGAGTTATTCTTCTGATTTTTTTGATAATGAAGGAGATAATATAATAAGTGATGGTGAATTAAAAGAAAGAATTGAAACTTGTAAAGAATACATAAACGACGGTCAAGCTTTTTTCAATATAGATTACATCGAAGAAACACTTCAATTATGCTTTGAATACGATCTAGCTGAAGACGGTTTTTTCATTGCCGATTCTGTTTTAGATATTGCACCATATAATTCAGAGTTCTGGCAGTACAAGGGTATCTTTCTTAACAACCTTTTTGAATTTGAAGAGGCATATGAAGCGTTTTCCAAAGCTATCTCTTTGAATCCAAATGATGTTGAAACATTGATAAATAAATCGGTTTCGGAAGATAATCTAGGCATGTTTGAAGATGCGGTTGAAACCTTGCAATTAGCGCTTTCACTTGAACCAAATAATGAGGAAGCAATATTTAGTTTAGGTGTTTTATTCGAAAGGCAAGAAGAATATAAAAAAGCAATTGAATATTTTCAGAAAGCCGTTGAACTTGATGATACGTACAGCGAAGCTTGGTATGAACTTGGTTATTGCCACGAGTTTTTAAATGATTTCGAAAAAGGCCTTGCAGCTTATAATAGATTTCTTGATTTAGAACCGTACAGTTCTTCCGGCTGGTACAACATCGGAATTATAAATATCAAACAAGGCAAGTACGAAAAAGCTATAAGCAATTTTGAATTATCAATTGCTTTGCGCGATGACTTCTCCGGCGCGTGGTTTAACATTGGCGTGGCCTATGCTAAAATGACCAGATACAATGATTCATTAAAAGCATTTATGAAAGCCAGTGAAATCGATCCGTTTGATGAGTTGGTATGGTACAACCTTGGACAAATAAATGAAGAGCTCGAAAATATTCAGCATGCAATTGATTGTTACGATAAAGCAATAAAGCTTGACGAAGAATATTTTGAAGCTTATTTATCAAGAGGATACTTGCATAACTTGCTTGGCAAATATGAACTAGCCCGACAAGATTTTAATAAAGCAATTACAATTACAAGTAATTCTTTCGAAGCTTGGTATGCAGAAGCAGAACTCGAATATTCGATGGGGAAATTGAACAGTTCGATAAGCAGTTATAAAAAAGCTTTGGAAATTGACCCTAATAATTTTGACGTTTGGTATAAGTTAGCGGAAGCTAATATTGAATTAGGTAAATGGGAGGAAGGGATAAAAGCATTTGATTCGTGTATCATGATTGATCCGAAAAATGCTTCATCCTATTATGGAAAAGCAAAAGCATATTTCTTTTTGAATCAAGCGCAAAACGCTATTAATAGCCTTAAACATGCTTTTAATATAGATCCGGAAATTAAAAAGAAATTTGAAAGAGAATATCCAGACGTAAAATCCTCCAGGTTGTTCAAAAAACTACTAGAAGAAAATCAGTCCTGAGAGATATGCACTATCAAAATAAATTGAAACAAGACACCAAGATTATTGGTGTCTTAGGTCATCCCATTAAGCAATCCTATTCTCCTCTCATGCATAATATTTCGTTTGAGCTGGCGGGATTGGATTATATTTATCTTCCTTTTGACGTTCCTACTTCTGGTTTAAAAGCTGCATTGAAAGGTATGTTAGCATTGGGCATAAAAGGGATGAACGTTACAGTACCGCATAAAGAAAAAATAGTAGAATTTTTAACTGAGATAAGTGAAGAAGCTAGTATTGTTGGTGCTGTTAACACAATCGTAAATGAAAACGGAGTACTTCACGGATACAATACTGATGTAAACGGAGTGCTGGATACAATATTGCCATATAAAGATGATCTTGCCGATCAGAAGGTAGCGATAATAGGAGCGGGCGGAGCTGCAAGAAGTGTAATCTATTCTTTGATCCGAAATTTCAAATTAGAAGAAATGATTTTGCTAAATAGAACTGAACAAAAAGCAGAATCATTAAAAGAATATTTTGCTGCGAAAATGCTGTATGATAAATTCAAAGTTTACGAGCTTGTTCCCCCGGACATAACTGAAGTTCTCAAAGAATGCAAGATGATAATCAATACGACATCTATTGGAATGTTCCCTGAGACTGATGATTCCGCGACAACAATTGCAGAATCTTTCCACAAAGATCAAATTATATTTGATGTTGTTTATAATCCGATTAAAACTAAGTTTTTGCAGATTGCAGAATCGCAGGGTGCAGAAGTTATTGGGGGCTTAAAAATGTTTGTTGGGCAGGGTGCAAAAGCTTACGAGCTTTGGACTGGACAGGAAATGCAGAAAGATAAAATCTACAAAACCCTCGAAGCCTATTTATCAGCTTAAAGATTCTACTGCATGCTTTATTCTTTCAACACCTTTTTCTAGTGTGTCCATTGATGTAGCAAAAGAGATTCTCATATATCCGTCTGTGCCAAAGACTGTTCCGGGTATTGCAGCAACATTGAATTCGTTTAAAAGATAATCAGTAAAATCATTAGCAGATTTTATTTCTTTTTTATCAATCAACTTTTCAATATTGATAAATAAATAAAATGCTCCCTGGCATTTGGAAACTGATAGTCCATCTATTTCATTGAGCTTTTCAAAAATAAAATCTCTTCTTTTTTGATATTCGTTTCGCATTGATTCAACACTGCTTTGGTCACCATTCAAAGCTTCAACCGAAGCGCATTGAGCAATACTGTTTGCCCCGGATGTGCTGTGACTCTGAATTTTATTCATTGCAGAAATTATTTCTTTGTTTGCAGCACAGTACCCAATTCGCCAACCTGTCATTGAATAAGCTTTTGATACGCCATTTACAACAACTATCCTTTCTTTTATTTCTGAACTCAAAGATGCAAAAGAAACAAACTTGTTTTGGTCGTAAACTATTTTTTCATAAATCTCATCAGTTACAACATAAAGATTATTTTCTATCACAACTTCTGCTAATTCTTCAAGTTCACTTTTGGAATAAACTGCTCCGGTTGGGTTTGAAGGGTTACATAAAATAAACACTTTCGACTTTTCAGTGATTACATTTTCCAACATGCTTTTAGTGATCTTAAAATTAGATTTGTCAGTAGTTTTAATCTCTACAGATTTCCCTTCAGCCAAAGAAATCATGTGCGGATAAGAAGTATAATAAGGTGATTGGAAAATCACTTCATCATCTTTGCTAACCAGTGAAAGTATCGCGTTGAACAAACATTGCTTTGCCCCGGTTGAAACCATCACTTCATTTTCTGCGTAATGCAAATCATTATCGTGCTTGAATTTATTTATTACAGCCTCTCTTAATTCGGTCAATCCCGGGTTTTTGGTGTATCTGGTTTTGTTTTGAGTAATAGCTTCGAAGGCAGCAGCCTTTATGTTGTCGGGAGTAGGGAAGTCCGGCTGACCAGCTGTAAAATCAACAACGTCAACCCCCTTATTTTTTAGTTCGATTACATTTCCGGCAATTTTCATTGCCTTTGAATAAGTGATATTATTTATTCTATCGGTTAACATTTGCTATTCCTCAATAATTGGAGAGCAATATAAAGGAAGCTAAAATTATTGCAAAATTTGTTTGTAAATTTTATTTGTACAAATCACCAAACAAATATCTTAAACCGGAATCAATTATTACTGTTACAATAGTTTTGCCCGGACCTATTTCTTTACCCCTTTGAATTGTGGCCCAAACATTTGCACCGGAAGTTATACCTCCCCAAATTCCTTCTTGAGTTGCGAGTTTTTTCGCTGTTTCGTAAGCGTCTTTATCGGAAACAGAAATTACTTCATCCTGCAAATCTTGTCTGTAAATAGATGGAATAAATCCCAGACCGATTCCCTCAAGTCTGTGTGTTCCGGTTATATCACCACCGGATAAAAATTTTACATTGAGAGGTTCAATAGCACTGCATTTAATCTGAGGAATTTTTTCTTTTAATATTTCAGCATTACCTGAGAAACATGCACCCGTACCGACTCCGGTCATAAATTCATCAATATTTGTCCCAAGGTCTTCGATGATTTCATCCGCCATTTTATGATAGGCATTTCGATTATCTACATTATTGATTTGATCTGTCCAAAAAGTATTTGGTGCTTTGCTTAATTCATTTGCACGATAAATCATGTCGTCAATTAATTTAGCTGTTATCTCTCCGTTATTGCTTGGAATAATTTCCAATTGAGCGCCAAAGGCTCTCATTGTTTGTAGTTTTTCCTCTGCAAAAGCATCTGACGACACGAAGTGAGCTTTATAACCTTTCACAGCGCAAATCATTGCCAAAGAAGAACCGGTACTGCCGCCGGTATATTCAACTACTCTTCCGCCGGAAAGTAGTTCGCCTCTTCTTTCAGCGCCCTCTATCATTGAGAGAGCCATTCTGTCTTTCATACTTCCGGTGGGATTTCCACCTTCATATTTAACATAAATATCCGCACAATCTTCACCCTGAATTCTTTCCAATTTAATTAGGGGGGTGTTTCCAACTTTGATCATTTTAGATTCCCATAATTGATTTTCAATTTTAACAGATGGTAAATGTGAATTCCGCAAAATAAAATAGCTCCAACGGCAACCGGATATGAATAAGTAACGATACCATAGACTGCATAAAAACAGCATGACAAAATATGAATGAATCTCAGCCTGTAAATATTTTTACTCATCATAGCGGTGAGAGCCAATAGCAATGCGATGTATCCGATCATATCGATCATTATAAATACTTGACAGCGCGTTCTTTGAAACTTTTCTTTACGATTTGCAATTCAAATTTGTCTAGGCTTTCAAAGAACTCTACGTTACCTTTTAGAATATCTCTAATTGATTTTTGGCCTGCGTTCCAAACTTTTTCGAACTTTGGTAATTCTGATAAAGCTTTTTCTGTTAATGTCAGTATTTTTTTCCTTTTGTCGGATTCATCAGCAGAAATTTCCAAATAACCTTTTTTTACCATGCGTGTTGTCATTTTTGTTAGTGCCGGCTGCGACAAATTTAATTCAGCTGCCATGTCCGACATTGTTAAGCTTTTCCTTTTTTTCAATATCAGAAAAACTAAATGCCAGCTTGGTTCAATATCCAAATTATTTTCATTGTATAACTCTTTAATATTGGCCGATAAAACATCATTGAGTCGTTTTAACCTGGCAGTTACACCAAGAAATTTTAATTCCTTTAAAAAGTCATTTTGCAAATCCACCTCAAATTACTTAACTAGTTAAGTAAAGGTAATTAGAAAAAGTTAACTAGTCAAGTAATTTTTGAAAAGAATTCTATTCTTCCCGGATTAATTTTTCAGGGCAGAAAATGAGTATTGAATTTGGGATTGAATTATTTTAGCTTTCTATAAATCTTGAAAGGGATGAAATGAAAACATTTTATACAATTACTTTTGCCTTTTTACTTCTAGCTTCTAACTTAATAGATGCGCAGACATACAAAAACTCAACTTATTTTTCCGGGCATTTCGGAGCGAGAAGTTCTTCAATAAACAGCCATGGACAAGAAAGCGGATTGAATGCTTCGTTTGGTGCCGGATTTGGTTTCCCGATTTATAAGAATCTTTCCTTTTACAGCAAAGTAACTTATTTCTTAAATGATGACTTTTCTACTTTTGAAGACCCGCAATTGCTGAGTTCCGATTTTCAATTATTTAATAAAACTCAATTGGTAAATGGATCATTCAGTCAACTTATTATGAATGCCGGGTTGCAGTATAACATCAGTGTTTCTGACGGACTTAATCTTGGCTTTAACGGTGGATTCACTTATTCACTAATTAACCAGGATGCAAGATACTCTAACGGGCAAGAAATAAGCAGCATTTCCAACGAAGGAGTTTACGGTTACTTTGGCGGCGGTTATGTTGAGAAAAGATTTGATAACGATAATTTTGCAGTCTTTGCCGAAGCGCAATACAACTACATTGACGGCAGCGCAATTTATTTTAGAGATAGATTCAGCGGCACAAATGTAACCATCGGTGGAAGATATTATTTAAGTAGTTATTGATTTTAGCTGCCGGCTTTTAGTTTTTAGTTTTCAGAAATATGAGAAATTTTACAGAGGTCACTTATTACAGTGACCTCTCTTGAATTACTTCTTTTCCCAGCCTTCTTTAACAAGTGAAGCAATTATCATTTTTCCACGGTGTCCAAAAATAGGGTGATTTTCAAGCGAAAGCTTTTCAGCCATTTCAACCGCCATTGCTCCGGTTGGTTTTCCGATGGACTTAGATTCGTTCAGCACATTCAATGTCATTTGATGAATTGAATATTCCCAGTCTTTAGATAAGTGACGTTCAATCAACGGATCGTTTGAAACGAATCCTGCAGATTCATCAGCGCAGTTTACAATTCCCATACGGTTAGTGAGAAAATCCGGGACGTATAAAATGCCTCTTTCGTGTATCAACAGATCGTCTTTCATTGGATCCTCAAGCTGATTATTAGCCGCGCCGCAAATTACTTTTGCTTTTATTTCCGGGATCGTATTTTTGTTAAGAGTAGCTCCGGTTGCGTTCGGCGAAAGAATATCGCACTCAACACTCATTAGCGAATGATCATCGCGCTTTGCAACATGTGTTTCAATTTTATCACTTGGAAATTGATCTTTGAATTTTTCAACCACGTCAGGATAAATATCCCACGCGATAATTTTTCCGACATTCTTTTCGAGCAAAAACTTTACAAGTGGCGAACCAACATTGCCCATCCCTTGTACAGCAATTGTTTTGCCTCCCAGCGTGCCTCCCAAAAACTCCATTGCCGCTTCCATTCCGGCTACAACTCCGCGTGCTGTTGGAACAGACGGGTTTCCGCTACCCCCTTTTTCGTGAGGGATGCAAGTAGTAAAACGAGTGTTTGAAAAAATATTTGCCATGTCTTTTACGTTTGTGCCAACGTCCTCAGCTGTAACGTAGCAGCCGTTAAGAGATGTCATTAAGTCGCCATATTCTTTGTAAAGAAATTCACGAATTCCCGGATCGAGTTTGTACACATCGGGGTTTTGCGCCATTACACCTTTACCACCTCCCCACCATAACCCGGCAAGTGCGTTTTTGTGTGTCATGCCCATCCCAAGGCGAAGCCCGTCGCGTAAATAATCTTCAATTGTATCGTAGCTCCAGTACCTCACACCTCCGGCAGCTTGTCCGCGGTTAGTCCTATGAACAAATGCTCCGAGCAGTGTGTCGTACTTTGAACTGAGCTGAACAAATATTCCTTCGTGCTTGCAGAAGTCGCGTTGGTCTTGCTGTAAAAATTCCGCGATTGGTTCAAGTTGTTTATGTGAAGCTTTTACTGATTTTGTGTCTTCATCGTAAACAAAATAAAATCTCTTAATGTTTTCTTTTTTTAGATATTCAATGAATTGTTTTGGTGAAAGGTTCGTTAAATTCATATCTTTCATTATTTCCTCGTTATCAAATTCAAAAATTTTACAATCAAATTTAAGGAAATTTAGATAACAGAGTATGATTAGATTTGGTGAAAGCCATTTAGTTTAGTGAAATTATAGAAAATAAATTAACTCGATCGTCATGCTTCAAGCGTGATACCCTAAGCTAATTTATTCTGATTAAATTCCCGGAAATCAATTGGTGTCATATTAGTGTATTTTTTAAAAGCTGTAAAAAAAGATGACTTTGAATTAAATCCGCATTCGTATCCAATTTCTTCAATTTTGATATTTTCGTAATTAGCGTCAAGTAATTTACTTTGTGCTGCTTTAATTCTATATGAGTTTATTAGCTCATTAAAATTCATGTTAAAGCATTCATTAATTACTTGGGATAATTGATTAACGGGTATCACTAATGATTTAGCGAGCCGGCTTACATTTAAATTGCTATCCAAATAAATTTTATCTTCTTCCAATTTCTGCAGAATTCGGTCCCTGTATTCTTGCTTTGTTGTCTCATCCAAATTGGACTTGCTATATTTTTCTTCTCTTAAGTTTCTCTTGAGAACAGCGGATTGGCTGAAGACATTGTATGACAAATAGTAAATAACGGTAGCTGCAAATACCGCCAAAAAATGATCACCCAAATCTGCATCAAAATAATTTCTAACAAAAATAATAGCAACGATCATTAATGCAGAGACGAATATAATCCTATTATAAATTATTTTTTTTGAAACGATTTGAGAAAGCGGTTTGTGCTTTCGAAAAGTTCTAATAATAAGTACAAAATAGAATACTAATTGTACAACCATTAGCTCCACTACATTGGCTTTCAGTGTTAACGGATCGTGATGGAAAACTTGTGTGTATTCAATATTTGAGTTTAGCGGATCGTAAGCAGATAAGTAGGCAAAGTACTTAAAGTCGTCACTTTGCAGCCAGAATAAAAAGCAGTAACAGAAATAAAATAGGGGGTAAGAAAGGTGAAACCATTTGTTTGTTTTTAAGTTGAAATAATTTTGGCGAAGATAAATATAAAACAGCGGAGCAATACAAAAATTAAGCGGTTCGGAAAAATCAACTAAAAAAAGATAGCGTGCTGTAAGCCCTGTATAATTAAAATAAATTTCTAAAATTATTAGACTTAGAGTAAAAATAAATAAAGCAAAATATATGTTAGCTTTGTTTGTTCTTGAATTACGTACAAAAACATAAAACAAAAAAATCCCCTGTACAACACCTAAAAAAATAAGGATTGAGTATATATCTATCTTTAACAGCATCCTTATTGCTTTTTTAATTGTATTAATGCACTAATAATAACAAAACTTTTGAATAGAAACCAAAGCGCGATAGTTTAAAGGTTTCGATTATTTATTGACTTAATTTGTTCTACTGCGTTTGTGTTATCCGGGTTTAGCTCCAAAGATTTTTGATAATTTATTTTTGCAAGCTCAGTTTGGTTATTCTCTAAATAGGCTTCCCCAAGACTATCGTAAACGTTAAAAGATTTTGGATAAGACCGGACATTAAGTTGAAATACTGCTATTGCTTCTTCGACCTTTCCTTTGCCGAGTAGTTCATATCCTTTTCTATTTAAATAGTATTCGCTGACCATTTCATCAGGCTCCGAAACCCTTAATGAATCTGCTATTGCAATTGCAGACTTAAGTCCGGTTTTTGAGTACTCTATTTCAAACGGGTTATCTGTTAACGGCAAACCTGATATCTCATTTGCCAGCTTGTTGAAAAATTCAGGCCAGCGATTATATCCGTAATCTTTTCCGTGTCTGACAATAACAGTTTTAGTAAAAGGCGAAACA
>JANQIV010000068.1 GCA_028282005.1 Melioribacteraceae bacterium
TTCACGGTTTTTCAGCTAGGCGCATTGCTTTAGGTAATCCGGTTACTGCTATTGCTGATGCAGACTACATAAGTACAACAAACCCTGCTAGTTGGTATAAAATTGTTCGTACTAGATTTGAGACTGGAATAAATTATTTCGGGATGGATATTTCCGGAAATGAAGGTTCCGCTTATTATTCGGAAACTTTGTTTTCCGGTTTTGTAATTGGTTTTCCTGTTTCGTATAAAATGGGTGTTGGAGTAACAGCCGGAATTATCCCTGTTACTAATGTAAATTATGAAGTAGTTAGAAATAGAAGCGATGACGATATTGGTGATTACTCGGAAGTTCTTTCGGGGGATGGTGGTATTTCCAAATTTTTTATTGGAAGTTCTCTAAAATTACCGGGTGATTTTGCTATTGGTGCTTCATTCGATTATTATTCAGGTAATCTCGACTATTTCAATAATATTGAGTTCAATCAAAGTAGTCTTAGGGATACAGAATTCAGAACTAATTTCAGATATAAGGGTGTCGGTACTACTCTTGGATTGATAACAGGAAATATTGCAGAATTATTTGCTTCTGAATCTATTTCTGATTTTAGATTTTCGTTCTCTTTTAGTTATATTGCTGAATTAAATACCGATTCTTCTTTAAATGCTGAAACGACTCTTGGTGAAACAATTTTCGAAGAGGGTAGTGCCAAAACCAAATTACCTATAAAAGTAGGTGTTGGTACAAACATCCGTGTAAATAAAAATTATCAATTTTTTGTTGATTATAATTATCAGCCTTGGTCGGATTTTGAGTTTGATAACAATAAATCGCAAAATTTGAGAGATTTGCACAAGATCACAATTGGCGGTGAATACAGAAATTTAGAAGGTTTTAGGCAAGGATTTTGGGAACAGATTATTTTAAGAGGAGGTTTAACTTATGAACGCACTCAATACCAAATAAATAATACCGGTGTTGATGAGTACTCAGTTAGTGCAGGATTAGGTTTGCCTTTAGGTTTAGGAAGTTTTGTTGATCTGGGATTTCAAGTTGGTGTTAGAGGAACAACAGAATCAAATTTATTAAAAGAAAATTTTTATAGAGCTTCGTTTTCACTAAATATTGGAGAGCTCTGGTTTGTTAGACAAGTAAGATAAAAACAAAAATAAGGAAGCTAAAATTGAAACTAATAAAATTGATACCGATTGTAATGTTATTTTGCGTTTCATTAGTAGCTTCACCTTTAAAAGGTGCTAATACTGAAACAGTTGCAGATAGTAGTGTTAATCTGATGGAGCAATTTAGTTTATTTTATGAATATCACAGAAATAAAGATTTTGTAAGTGCAGAACCATACGGATGGACTATTCTCCATACTGATCCGGACAAATTCTTAAAATATCGCCCGTACAAAAAAATGGAAGATATTCTTTGGTATTTACATGATAGTTCAGGAACAGCCCCGGAAAAGGTTGAAGCAATCAAAGACACTATTTTATGGATTTATGATCAAGGAATGGCGAAAAATCCTGATAGAGCAAAGTATTTCCAAATCAAGAAAGCTTATGTTTCTGAAATCTGGCACGAATTCCCAGTTGAAAGAGTTGTTGCTGAATATGAAAAAGCAATCGAAATGGATCCTGAGCTTACTACTTTCTACTACGACAGATTGGGCAGAATCTTTTTAAGAAATAAAGATGAAAACACTGATAATATTATGAAAGGATTGAAGGTATACACATTTCTTTCAGAAAGAGAACCAGATAATGCTCTTTGGCCTGAATTATTAACCAGATTCGCAGATGATCCGGAAGAATTAGAAAAGATTTACAAAGATATTTGGGAATTAGACAAAGAAAATACTGAAAAAGCCTACCAATATGCTTCATTAAGTTTTAGGAATGAAAACTATGTTAGCGCAATTGAAGCATTTGAGTTTTTAACTGAAAAAGCTCCTGAGGTTATAAACTATTGGGCGCAGTTGGCTACAGCTTATGACAAAATGGAAAATACAGAAAAATCAGTAGAAGCATACAAAACTTTGATTGAATTGCAGCCGGATAACAGAGACAATTACGCCAACATCGCAATTATTTATTTCAAAAAATTAGGCCAGCTTTCTGTCGCAAGATCATATTTGCAAAAAGCTTCTAACGCTGATCCTGATTGGGATTACCCGTACTATATCGAAGCACAATTATATGAACAAGCTGCAAGAGATTGTTTCTCAGGTAAATTTGAATTTATCGATAAATGTGTTTATCAATTGGCAGTAGATACTTATAGAAAAGCCAGAAGCAAGGGTGGTTCATATGCTGGTCCTGCTGGGGACAGGGTTAATGCTCTAAGATCTTCTACTCCTCAACAAGAAGACTTTTTCTTCAGAAAATTAAATTCTGGTGATAAAGTGAAAATAGAAGGTAAATGTTACGATTGGATAGGAAGAAGTATTACAATTCCATAATAGATAATTAAATTGAGAAAAATATGTTGAACTTATTAGATGTTGATCAAGAAGTATTTAATATTGCCAAAAGGGAAATAGAAAGACAAGAAAATAACGTTGAACTTATAGCATCAGAAAATTTTGTGAGCCTGCCGGTTTTAGCCGCTGCAGGCTCTGTTCTTACTAACAAGTATGCTGAAGGTTACCCTGGTAAAAGATATTACGGTGGATGTGAAGTTGTTGATGAAGCTGAAGATTTGGCTAGAGAAAGATTAAAGAAATTATATGATGCCGAATATGTTAATGTTCAACCGCACAGTGGTTCTAATGCAAACCTCGCTGTTTATATGGCTTTAATGAATCCTGGTGATAAATTTTTAGGCTTGAGCTTAGATCACGGCGGACATTTGACTCATGGTTCATTTGTTAATTTTTCCGGGAAATTATATCAAGCAGTGGGTTATACTTTAAATAAAGAAACCGAATTGCTTGATTACAATTTGATTGAAGATATTGCAACAAAAGAAAAACCAAAAATGATTGTTGCCGGCGCAAGTGCGTATTCACAAGATTGGGATTACGCAAAATTTAGAGAAATCGCTGATAAAGTAGGGGCATATTTATGGTGCGATATGGCTCACCCTGCCGGATTAATTGCAACTAAAAGATTAAATAATCCATTGCCTTATTGTGATGTAGTTACTTCCACAACTCATAAAACTCTTCGCGGACCTCGTGGTGGAATAATTTTGATTGGAAAGGATAGAGAAAATCCAATGGGAATTAAAACTCCAAAAGGTGATAGAGTTAAATTGATGTCGGAGGTTTTTGACGGAATAGTAATGCCTGGTGTTCAAGGTGGTCCTTTAATGCACGTAATTTTAGCAAAAGCTTTAGCTTTTGGAGAAGCTTTATCTGACGCTTATAGCGAATACACTGGACAAGTTATTAAGAATGCCTCAGCGATGGCAGACAAGTTATTAAGTTTAGATTACAAAATAGTTTCAGGCGGAACTAAAAATCACGTATTTTTAGTAAACTTAACTAATAAAGGAATTAGTGGTAAAAAAGCAGAGAGAGCTCTAGAAGCAGCTGGTATTACTGTAAATAAAAACATGATTCCTTTTGATGAAAAAAGCCCGTTTGTTACTAGTGGAATTAGAATTGGTACACCTGCAATGACAACCCGTGGAATGAAAGAAACAGACATGGAAATAATTGCAGAGTTCATTGATAGAGCTATCAAAAACTATGAGGATGAACAAGTTCTTGTCCAAATTAAAAATGAAGTAAAAGAACTATGTTCCAAATTCCCACTTTATCCTGAACTAGCTTAAAACAATATTGAGTTCTGAAAATATTAATAATGAATCAGGGAATGGCATTCTTGAAATGTCATTCCTTGAACACCTTGAAGAATTACGCTGGCGCCTAATCTATCTTTTTATTGGATTGTTTTTAGGCACTTTTGCAGCTTGGATTGTAATTGAATACCTTGTTGAAGGAATTCTTCTTCTTCCTGCCAGAGATGCAGGCATAAATTTGCAGAACTTAAGACCTTTCGGACAATTATTTCTCTACATTCAAATTGCAATTATAACCGGACTTGTTTTAAGTATTCCCAATGTGTTTTTTCAAGTTTGGAAATTTGTTGGCCCTGCTCTACGCGATAACGAAAAAAAATATGCTTTTTGGGTAGTAGCATTTTCTTCTTTTTGTTTCATAGCGGGAATTGTTTTTGCGTATTTTGTTATGCTTCCTTTGACATTAAAATTTGCCGCACAATTTGGTACAGAAGAGATTGAAAATAATTTTGCAATAAATGAGTACTTCTCGATAATTATTAGTGTAATGCTTGCTGCCGGAGTTGTTTTCGAATTGCCGATGATGTCTTTTTTCCTTTCTAAGATTGGAATACTTACACCTAAAATAATGAAGAGATTCAGAAAGCATTCCATAGTTGGTATCCTTCTTTTGGCTGCTGTTTTGACACCGGGGGCTGATCCGGTTGCACAACTTCTTTTGGCAATACCTTTGGCTATATTGTACGAAATAAGTATTTTTGTATCAAAATTTTCACAAAGAAAGCGTATTGAAGAATCTCAATCTGACTGATATTATTTCCCCGATTAAAGAAGATCTCTCAAAATTTAATGACCACTTCAAAGAATCTTTAAAGTCGAAAGTCCCTCTTGTCGATTTAGTAACTAAATACATCCTAAAACAGAAAGGAAAAAAAATTCGTCCGACACTGGTTTTGCTTTCTGCAAAAGCTGCCGGGGGTATAAACGAAAGTACTTTTCGTGGGGCTACATTAGTTGAACTACTTCACACTGCTACGTTAGTACACGACGATGTTGTTGATGAAGCAGAAAAAAGGAGAGGCCTTCCTTCAATAAATGCAATCTGGAAAAACAAAGTTGCAGTACTGATTGGTGATTATTTACTTTCACGTGGATTAATGATTTCTGTTGACGGCAATGATTTTGAATTTTTGCGAGTTACAACTAATACAGTAAAACGAATGTCCGAAGGTGAATTACTGCAGATCGGAAAAACTAAAAAACTTGACATTGATGAAGAAACTTATTTCAGAATTATTTCTGATAAAACTGCTTCTTTGCTTTCAACTTGTTGTGAAATAGGTGCACTAAGCGTAAGTGAGGACGAACAAAAGCGAATTGCCATGAGAAATTATGGTGAATACCTCGGAATAGCATTTCAAATTAAAGATGACATTCTAGACTATTCTGGTAGAACGTCAATTGTCGGTAAACCTCTTGGTGCAGATATAAAAGAAAAGAAGATTACACTTCCTTTAATCCATGCTTTGAAAGAAGCAGAAGAAAGCGAGAGCAAAAGAATTATCAAATTGATAAAAAAAGGATTTAAAAATGGTGGCGTAAAAGAGATAATAAATTTTGTAAAAGAACACAATGGAATTGAATATTCATACCAATCCGCACAAAATTATTCCCAAAAAGCTAAAGATGAATTACAGATATTTCCAGACTCAGAAAGTAAAACCGCTCTTCTCGATCTTGTCGATTATGTAATTTCACGTAATAAATAAGACAATTCATTAAATTTAATTAGAATTTGTACGATAATCATAGTGGATTAGTATAAATTGAAAGATCATGATAGTTTACACCATTGGCAAAAGAATAAAAAACTTTGTAAAAGCCTACATCATAAAAAGAGATGAGCAGGAAGATGTAAAAGTTATCAATGGGAAAAGTCTTTGGGATAATCCCTTTCAAGATGTTCAAAAAGATGGACTTGTAAGATGGTATCATGACAATGGAAAAGTAAAAGCTGAGTGCAGATATAAGGACAATAAACTTGAAGGAATCAGCTGCTTTTTTTATGAGAGCGGAAGACTAAAAGCGAAAGAAAATTACAAAGACAATAAGCTTGAGGGAATGTCTAGAAAATACTACGAGACTGGATCAGTTAGCAGCGAAGAATACTACAAAAAAGGTACATTGTTATTTAGAAGAGTTTTTAATTTAAACGGTGATATAACCCTTATCAGAAGCTAATCCACCATCCAATAAAATCGTATAAAATTATTAAATTAACTTTTGCAATTACATTTTTATTTCATATTTTTGCTTTGTTGATTTTATAAAATATATATCTTGTCTTAATTAAACATAGATGTCTTATTTAGTTCAAATCATTTTCGGGTAGATTAAATCATCATTTTTCATAGTTCACATTAGAATATGAATCAATTTATAGATAACTTACTTTCGTCTATGTTTGATAAATCCCAGGGATAAAATGAAAAAAACAGTTCTCGACTATATACTAAAAGTACGTCTACCATTAACATTGTTTGTAATTATCCTAGCCTTTATGTTCACATTTTTTGCATCTAAAAAAGAAAGAGACGGCATTGGTTATGCTCCTGTGCAACCGATTGATTATTCTCATAAATTACATGCCGGCGACCTTGGCATCGACTGTGAGTATTGCCATACTGGAGTTACAAAGGGTAGACACGCGTTAGTTCCATCAGTAAACATTTGTATGAATTGCCACTCAGTTGCAAGAAAAGACAAACCAGAAATCGTTAAACTTACTGAATATTATGAAAAAGGAATTATGCTGCCATGGAAAAGAATCCACAAGGTTCCTGAGTATGCATATTTCAATCATAGCGTTCATGTTAATACCGGAATTGAGTGTGAAACTTGTCATGGCGAAATAAAAACTATGGAAATTGTTAGTCAGGTAAGGGGGTGGACAATGGGCGACTGTCTAGAGTGCCACCGTGATCCTCACGAACAATTACCTTACTTAAAAGAAGTTAGCTATGGTCCTGAACATTGTGCAGCTTGCCATAGATAAGAGGGATTAATGAAGACTTTAAACAGAAGAAAATTTTTTGATAAGATTACAAAAGGCGCAATCGGAGTTGCACTTATAAACTCTTTGCCGCTTTCATTGTTTGCAAAAACGAAAAAGAATGTAGTAAGTAATGTAAGAATCAGTATTCATAATAATGCTGTAAAAAGAAATAATAGGATTGTAAAAAATGTCTAATTCTACCAGCGATAATAAAGTTTGGAAAAGCATTAAAGAGTATAATAACGAAGAAAGTGTATTAAAGGCTAAGCAAGATGAATTTAATGATGGCGTGACAGATGATTTTAGCCCGGAAAATTTAAATGGAATTTCAAGAAGAAGATTTTTAGCTCTCCTCGGAGCTTCTGCTGCTTTTGCGACCACTGCATGCTCAGATTACAGAGACAAAGGTGAAATAATCCCCTACAACCAAAGACCGGAAGGTGTCTTGCCAGGCACACCTAATTTTTATGCATCATCAATTCAAGATGGAAGCGAAAGTTACGGCGTTTTGGTAAAAGTACGAGAAGGCCGCCCGATAAAAATTGATGGTAATCCTGAACATCCGATAAACAAAGGAAAAGTGAACGATAGAGTTCAAGCTAGTATTATGAATCTCTATGATCCTTCGCGTTTACAAAAACCTGAAAAAGAAGGTTTTAAGAAAAATTGGTTCTCAGTAAATAAAGAAATAATACCAAAACTGGAAACAGCCGTTGCAGAAGGAAAAGAAATTGCAATCGTTACAAATACAATTACCTCGCCTTTAACGAAAAAAATACTTGGTGATTTTCAAGAAAAATTCCCGACAGCAAAAGTTTACTCATATGATTTAACAAATAATTCCCAAAAAGTTTCAGCTTGGGAAAAATGCTACGGAACTAAAGAAATCCCTTCAATTAAATGGAATGAAGCAAACGTAATTCTTTCTTTAGAAGGTGACTTTTTAGGTAGAGAAGGTAATACAGTTGAAAATGCAAGACTATATGCACAAAGAAGAGATATTGTTGACCACGCTGAATTTAATAGACTTTATGTCTCTGAATCAAGTCTGAGTTTGACCGGATTAAACGCTGATTATAGATTGAGAGTTCGCCCGGATTCTCAATATATGTTTGTAATGAGTTTGTTAAGCGAAATTATTGTTAAGCGAAATGTAAGTGATGTTTCAGTAGATGCGGCAGTAAGAAATAAATTGAATGAATTTTCAATTGATGGTTTTATCAAAAACTGTAACTTAACCTCTGAAAGAGTTTATGCTTTAGTTGATGATTTATTAGCCAACAAGGGCAAAGCAATTATCTATGCTGGTGATTCATTGCCGGAAGAAGTTCACATTGCTGTTAATCTACTTAATGAAGTTTTGGGAAACACAGAGGTATATAATTATGAAAACTCTTCATTAAATACTGACTGGAATGTTTCCGCGGATATTCGACACCTGATTGAAGATATGAATGAAGGCAAAGTTGCTGTTACCATTCATTTTGATTCAGATCCTGTTTACCATTTAAAGGGGGATTGGAATTACTCTGAAGCTTTATCAAAAGTAGAAACTAAAATTGCATTAACTGAATTCGAAAATGATACTTCTGCAAAGTGTAAATATGTTTTGGCAATTCATCATGCTTTAGAATCTTGGGGTGATTCGATTACTCGTAAAAATGTTTATACATTGCAGCAGCCGGTAATTGATCCAATTTTTAGATCACGTCAAAAAGAATCAATTTTAATTTCTTGGATGAATAACGGAAGTGTTACTTTTGATGCTTCACAAAAGGCATTGATGGAAGTTTTCAAAACTGAAGTTTACGACAAATTAAATTTAAGTGTAAGTTTTGATCAGTTCTGGTTTAATGCATTACATGACGGCTTTGTAGTTCTCAATGAAACAGTATCTGAAAAACCAAATTATAATTTTACTTCATTCACTTCTATGAATGACAAAATGCCGACTGAAGATTATTGTATTCAACTTCAACCGAGTTATTATGTTGGCGATGGTAAGTATGCCAATAATGGTTGGCTGCAAGAGTTACCTCATCCGGCATCAAAAGTTACCTGGGATAATTATGCAGCAGTTTCTCCGACAACTGCAAAAGAATTGAATCTTGAAAACGGTGATTACATTGAAGTAAGTGTTGAAAATAGAAAATTGAAAATCCCGATTATGATTCAGCCCGGTGCAATGGACTTAGTTGTAACAATTGAACTTGGCTACGGAAGAAAAGTAATTGGCGATGTTGGAAAAGAATCCGGATTTAACGGTGCCGAATTATTTGGAGCCGACAGTTATTCCCCTTGGATTTTTAATAATGCTAAAGTTGCAAAAGTAGATGGCTCATACGAGTTGGCTTCAACTCAAGAGCACCATGCTTTGGATGATACTTTTGTAAAAGATTTTCATAAGATCAGAAAGATTATTAAAGAAGGCACAGTTGAAGAATATAAAAAGGATCACCATTTCTTGCACAAAGGTAAACATGCAATTTTCAGTATAAGTGAAGATAGAAAATATGAAGATAACAAATGGGCTATGGCGATTGATTTGAATAAATGTATCAGTTGTGGTTCATGTGTAACTTCATGTAATGTTGAAAACAATGTTCCGGTGGTAGGTAAAGATCAAGTTGCAGTCGGACGTGAAATGCAATGGATCAGAATTGACAGATACTATTCCGGTACTCCTGATGATCCTGAAGTAAGCTCACAGCCAATGCTTTGTCAGCATTGTGATAATGCTCCTTGTGAAAATGTTTGTCCGGTAAATGCAACTAATCACAGCCCGGATGGATTAAATCAAATGGCTTATAACCGTTGTGTTGGTACTAGGTATTGTGCAAATAACTGTCCGTATAAAGTAAGAAGATTTAATTTCTATAATTTTAGAGCACACGTTGCAGACTCATTTTACGATAACGAATTATCATACCTTGCAAACAATCCAGAAGTTACAGTTCGTTCACGTGGTGTTATGGAAAAATGTACTTTCTGCGTTCAAAGAATTTCAGAAGAAAGGTCAAACGCGATTAAAGATAACAGAGAAGTTGACGGCAATAATGTTGTCACTGCATGTCAGGAAGCTTGTCCAACTGACGCAATAGTTTTTGGCGATTCAAATGATGTTAACTCAAAAGTTTCAAAATATAGAAAACATGATTTAGCTTATCACGTATTAGAAGAATTAAATGTTAGGCCAAATGTTACTTACTTGGCAAAACTTAGAAATACTCACTCGGAGGGTAATGCTTAGTGGATTCCACGGTTGATTACAGAAAAGAAGCACCGGTCGTAGAGGGTAGGCCGCCGTTAAGAGAATTAGATGATATAATTGCAAAACCCCTTGATTCAAAACCTGATAAAAAGTTTTTCATTGCATTAGCAATTACTCTGTCGATGCTTGGTATTGGTGGGATTGCTATGGGACTCTCTTTTATTTATGGAACCGGTTTGTGGGGTAACAACAACCCTGTTGGATGGGGATTCCCAATCGTTAACTTCGTTTTCTGGGTTGGAATTGGTCACGCCGGTACGCTTATTTCCGCGATACTTTTCTTACTTCGTCAAAAATGGCGTAACGGTATTGCACGTTTCGCAGAAGGTATGACGATCTTCGCGGTAATGACTGCGGGTATTTTTCCGATTATTCACACTGGCCGTCCATGGTTAGCCGGTTATTTGTTGCCTTATCCAAACCAGCATTCATTGTGGGTTAACTTTACTTCACCTTTGCTTTGGGACGTATTTGCAGTATCTACATATTTCACAGTTTCTTTTGTGTTTTGGTATGTTGGTTTGATACCTGACTTTGCAATTTTAAGAGACAGAGCAGTTAGTAAAATAAAGAAAGTTATCTATTCTATTTTCAGTTTGGGTTGGAGAAATTCAAACCGTCATTGGCAGCATTACGAAATGATATATCTTATTCTCGCTGGTTTCGCTACCCCACTTGTGTTGTCTGTACATACAATTGTGAGTTTTGACTTTGCAGTTTCGATTTTACCCGGATGGCACACTACAATCTTCCCGCCGTATTTTGTTGCTGGTGCAGTATTTTCCGGTTTTGCGATGGTACAGAATGTATTGATCATAGTTAGAAAGATTTTCAATTACGAACACATCATTACTATGAAAACATTAGAGAATATGAATAAAGTTATTCTCGTTACAGGTATGATGGTTGGTTATGCTTACGCAATGGAGTTT
>JANQIV010000074.1 GCA_028282005.1 Melioribacteraceae bacterium
AGCGGCAACTCCCAAAAATATTTGGTCGTCAACAGACTTCAATTCAATCTCTCCCGTCGCTGCAGTAAAAATAACATCACCGTCATACATTGTGTGAACGGGGTTTATTGCCCGCGCATAGCCGTCGTGCGCAACTTGCGATATTTTTGTGGCTTCGGTTTTTGTAATCTTTGCGTTTGTGATAATCACTCCCAAAGTAGTATTTGTCCCTTTAAATACTTTTGACTCATAACCTTTCATTATTTCGTCTTTTGTTTTGCGCAATTCAGTTTTGGTTTCATTTAATAACCCGGCTATTTGTTCTCCGTTTTCGTAAACATCTCCCAAAGCGTTGAGAGCAACAACTGCACTGACAATGAGTCCGTTTTCAAACGTCAAAGTGTACGACCCGATTCCGCTTTTCATTGCAAAATCTAATCCTTTTAGTTTACCGATCACCGCGCCTGTTCCTGCTCCGTGATTACCTAACTCAAAATTTTTATTGTTCGCTTCTTTACATGCCTTGTATCCCATTTCCGCATTGGGCCGGATATTTGGATCACCAATTATTAAGTCGTATAAAACTGCTCCGGTAACAATCGGCACTTTCGCGATTCCGGTATCAAAACCAATTCCGTTTTCTCCAAGATATTTTGTAACTCCGCTCATCGCATCCAATCCAAAAGCTGAACCGCCGGATAGGACAATCGCGTGAACTTTATCAACTAAATTTACCGGGTTTAATAAATCTGTTTCGCGTGTTCCGGGGGCAGAACCACGAACATCAACACCTGCAACAGCACCGTTTTCAAATAGCAAAACAGTGACTCCGGTTATTCCTTTTGTGTTTTGAGCCTGACCTATTTTCAATCCTTTAATTTTAAAAATGTCGTTTACGTTATTCATACTATTTCCCTCTTGACCAAAAACAAAGTTTAAGCTTACTGCGAAAAAAAATAAGCAGATAATTGGATTCTTCATTTTGAAGGTAGCTTTTATACTTATAAAAAAATTTTTATCCATCAAGAGTCCATTAATGCGGCGACATCGGCTATATCTTGGGGGCGGTTTACTGTTTTCTTTGTTGTAATCAAATCTTCTTTTGACAAGAAAGGTATATTGACTCCTTCCCATGAAATTACGTTTTTACGATAAAAACATTCTTCAAATTTCAATCCGTCAATTTTCATTAAAATATCTATGCACACAGGTGGAACTCCAATTGGCGCACGAAGATTCTGATTAAGAAATACATCTTTGTCAATATTATTTACATTACAAAATTTTTCAACAACTACTTTCATTTTGCCGGCATTTTCATCACTTAATTCAATCCAAATATCCAAATCACCGGTGTTACGAGGTTTTGCTATGTAAAGATTTAACGCATAACCTCCAACAACAAGATATTTAACTTGCTTTTCGTTCAATAACTCTAAAAACTCTTTGAAGTCGGGGTGGAGCATTTTTTCCTCTGATTATTTCTTCTGTTATATTGAGTTTTTCTTCAGGGGTTTTATCAGCCCAAAATTCCTTCCAAAGGACTTCATCAGGAGTGTCGGCATCTATTATCCTAATGGTTCTATCCATTTTATTTCCGTTCATTTTTTAATGCCAATTATTGAAAACACTTAATTATAAAAGGAAAT
>JANQIV010000224.1 GCA_028282005.1 Melioribacteraceae bacterium
TTAGCCTTACTCCACTTTGCCTCATTTCCTGCCCTGGTAGAATAAATGTTCTTCCGACGTAGTGGCTTCTAATCAAACCAATTTCAAGTTTTGATGGAATACCCATTTTTTCAAGTTCACTTTGATAACCAATTGCAGCTGTATTTGAGCTGTCAGGCACACTAATGACAATTACTTTTTCTCCATCTTTATCTTTAACCGGATGGTTTTGGGCTAAGACTTTACCAAGTTTACGTCTGATTTTATCAACATTTGATCCGAATATTTTGCTATCAGGTCTTGAGAAGTAGATAAACTCAAAAATACAATGCTTTGATTTAACTTCTTCACCAATTCTATGTGATTCAATCTCATTTGAATTTTTATTGATAATTACGATTTCACCTGGTTCAATGTCACGGATATATTCTGCACCGTTTATATCAAGTGCACATGTTTCGGAGGTAATAATATAAGATCCATTGATTTTACCAATGCAAAGCGGTTTAAAACCCATTTTGTCTCTTGTACCGATTAATTTATCATCTGTCATAATTACGATACTAAATGCACCTTCAACTCTTCTCATTGCTTCAATAATTTGATCTTTTTGGTTATCCAGCGTACTTCGGGCAATTAAATGGAGAATTACTTCAGTATCAGTAGTTGTTTGAAAAATAGAACCTTGCGTAATAAGTTCTTCCCTTATTTTTTTTGCATTAGATAAATTACCGTTATGAGCAATGGCAATATGGCCCATTCTGTAATTTACAATAAAGGGCTGTATATTTTTTCTTTTGTCAGACGATCCGGTAGTTGAATATCTGTTGTGACCAATTGCTGCAAAACCTTTTAACTGGGTATCAAATAAAGAGTGGTCCTTAAAAACATCGGAAACTTCACCAATACCTTTATGTATATTAAAAATACTCTTTCCGTTTTTATCAAAATCAGCAGATACAATTCCCGCTGCTTCCTGTCCCCTATGTTGTAATGCGTGCAATCCGTAATAAGTTATTACAGCCGGGTTTTCAAAATTCATTATTCCAAAGATACCGCAACTGCATTTTGGTTTATCGTACAAAGTTATCCTCTTTATCGAATCAAAAAATAAAAAAGGTACACTAAAAATGTACCCGTAGTCGGAACGGCGGGATTTGAACCCGCGACCACTGGTCCCCCAGACCAGTACGCTAACCGGACTGCGCCACGTTCCGAGTCGCTATAATTTAGATTGTAAATCTAACAAAAAGTTTTTTAATTCTAAAAGGTCTTTTTGAATCTGAGGCTGTTCTTCAGAATGTACTTTTTCTTGAGGTTTTTCTTTTTCAGCAGGAATTTCAGTTTGACTTGGTAATTCCAACGAAGGATTTTCTGCTAATATTTTCTTAGCTCCTTCAATTGTATATTTTTCGGCTCTTAATAGTTTTTTTATGAAAAGAATTAACTTGATATCTTTATTAGTGTAAATTCTATTGCCGGCTCTGTTCTTTTGAGGCTTTAATTGATCGAATTCGGTTTCCCAATACCTTAAAATGTATTGTTCTAAGCTGGTGAGTTTACTTACTTCGCTTATTGAATAGTATAGTTTTTTTAATCCAAAGTCTTTCATACCCTCAAGTCCAATGATAACTTTAGTTAAAATAACTAATTACTTTGCAGAAGGCAAGTTTAATATTTAATTTCTACTGTTACTTTAGAGTAATTAGATAAATTGTTTAATAGAAGCAAGTTGATGCTATTGGCAGTTAATCTTGTCAAAAATTTGTTTTAAGAGTAAAATTCCACCAATATAGCTTAATTCTTGAAATCCGGAAAGATAACCATTTGTCATTGGTGCAGTTATGGAGTTTTTCCTAAAATCTTCTCTCGCAGATATGTTTGAGAGATGAACTTCGATTTTGGGTAGTTTGCATACTTCAAGTGCATCGCGAATTGCAACAGATGTGTGCGAAAATCCGCCGGGATTTATGATAATTCCATTAAAATAAGTTGGTGCATTTTGAATTTGATCTATTATTTCACCTTCGTGATTCGATTGAAAAAACTCAAATTTGTCGTCTTTAAACTCATTTTGGATTAAATCTTCAAGATCATTTAATGTTAATGCTCCATAATGGCTTTCTTCCCTTTTACCAAGCATATTCAAATTTGGGCCATTTATCACTAAGATTTTCATAAATCACCTTCCATTTCATCAATTACTTCTCTTAATTTTGGGGTGAGGTAAACTTCATCAATACCAAGTTCTTTTAAAGCTGTTGCCAATATTACTACCTTTCTTTGTGTGTTTGATAATTTATTTATGACAACAACTTTGCTTTCTTTTAAAATGCAGTAGCCGCCTTTAAAATCACCACGCTCAAAACGAACTTTTGCTCCCATTTGATTTGCAAGTGATTTTAAATCAGCCAAAATAGCTTCAAATTCTTTTTCTTTTAACTTCATTGTGAATTCTTGATAAATGGTTTGAATAAGAACATATAAACAATTGCAAAAAATGCAAGTAACTGTACAATAACAAATGAAGAAGAAGATTCAATCCTTTTCATAATTAAATAAATAACATCCTCATTTGTAAACTCTGAATAAAATACTTTAAGAACAATATCTAAGTCAATAGTTGAAAAATATACCTCAAAAGGAATTGTGCCTGCGAAAAGAATAATAGAAATAAAATACCAGCCATTATTTCTCAGATTAATTTTTGATGTTATTGCAAATAAAAATGAGAACAAAACTAAAAATAGATACGAAAACAAATTTAAATTAATTATACTTGCGTTGGCTTTTATAAGAATTGTTAAATCAGATTCGCTAAGTTCTTTATCAAGGTTGAGTGTGTTTGTTTCGAAGAATTGATAGATGCTTATATGTCTTGCAACATAACTGCCCAACCAGAGTATCAAACAAACCGCACTTAAAAATAGAAAGATTTTGGGAACTGTTTTCAGCTTCATTTATAATCATAACAATTGAAAAACAATTATAAAGAAATAATATGAATATTGCTTCAATAGATATAGGCTCAAACACTGTTTTGCTTTTAATTGCAGAATATAATGAAACTACTAAAGAGATTAAAACGATTTTAAATAGATACCGGATGCCGAGGATCAGCAAAGGATTAAAAGTGACGGGTATTATTTCTGAAGAAAAAATTAATGCTTTATTTGAAGTACTTGAAGAATATCAAAAAGAGATAACCAAGAACAATTGCGAACGAGTAATCTTAAAAGCTACTAATGCTATGCGTGTAGCGAATAACTCTGCCGAAATTAAAAAAGCAATTAAGGATAAATTTGATTTTGATGTTGAAGTTGTTGCCGGCAAAGAAGAAGCCAGACTTTCTTTTATCGGTGCATCAAGTGCTGTTGAAAACAAGGAAAATAAAACAGTGATTGACATTGGCGGTGGAAGCACAGAAATAATTTATGGCAATGATGATAAAATTATTTACCGCAAAAGTTTTGAACATGGTGCAGTAAGTTTGACAGAGAAATTTGTTGATAGTTATCCGATGCGGGAAGAAGTTGTTGAGAAAATTGGAACTGAACTAGATGAGTTATTTGCTGATTTGAAACCTCAAAATTTTTATACAGATATTTGTGTTGCAGTTGCAGGTACCCCCACTACCCTTTCTTGCATGAATCTGGGAGAAAAAAATTATTCTGATGAAGTCATTGAGGGATCATTACTTTCGCATGAAAATTTGAATCAACTTATTAAAACTCTTAAAATACTTTTACCAAATGAGATTGTGAATAATTACGGACAAGTAGTTACAGGCCGGGAAGACGTAATTTTATCCGGTGCGTTAATCTTAAGAAAGTTATTGACAATTTTGAATCTTGAAAAAATAACTGTCAGCTCAAAAGGTATTCGCTATGGTGCTTTGATTGATTATGTGAATAAGTTATAATCAAAAAGGATAAAGCGGAATAAAAATTATAAAACTAATAATTATTAGTAAAAATAATATCGCAACAATAATTGAATATAATTTATTTTTCGTTTGAGAATAGCTTGCCGACACTGCTAAAAATCCACTCCACAAAAACATAATTCCTTCAAGAGAATATAAAACATAAGCTACAGTTGGTTTAAACAAATGCGGTGGCGGGTTAAAGCTTAACCAATACTTACCAAGCAAAGCAAATTCAATTGGTAAAAAAAGGAATAGCGAAATCAATAATGGGAATAGTGAATAAATATAAATAGCATAAGTATCTTTGAGTAATAATTTGTTTCCAAAATTTTTGTTAAAAGTTATTACTACTAATGAAATTACAGCTAATAATAGAACAAAAAGTACTGTAGTGATTAACCAATTAATTGTGATAAATGAATCATAATTATGTGAAGAATGAATTATACTTTTTGCTGAAAGTGAGGTAAGAAGAAGTTTTATTGAGACTAGAAACGAAAGTATTATTATAAAATTTTTGTGTTCGGAATAGACTATTTTTAAGAAAGCTTCTTTAGGGGTTTCGATTAACTGCCAGATTGTTTCCCAAAAACTGAGGTCTGTTACTTTAGTTCTTAAAAATGCCTTACAGTTTTTACATGTGTAAAGGTAGTACTCATTTTCGTGATTACAGTTACCGCAGATTACTGTGTTTTTCATTTTAGAATATGTAATATCTCATGTTTAAAACAGTTGAATTTGTATTTGGATCTTCTTCAACATTAAAGTCAAACAAATGCGCATCAACATAGGCATCAACAAGATTTAAGAAATATGTAATGGCAATGTAAATTGCAAACCTGTCCCTTTGGTCAACATAAAAGTCGCGCAATGTTTTGTAGCGTGAATTGGCACTTCCTTCATTTATACTTTGTGTATAAAGATCTTTGTATGTTTTATAATTATCATTATTGCGGATCCATCCCGCAGTATAATAACCGAAGAACCCTAAAAACACAGGTATTTTCCAGTATGACTCATTGTAATACTGGCCAAACCCGGGAACAACTGCGCTACGCAGTACTGCTCCCCATGGTGATTTCTGCATTACAAATTCTGAATCTTCATTTTGGACGGGATTTAATGTATCCGGTTCCGTTTGCGAATGGATATTTGTGAAAGCAATAAAAACTAAAAGCAGACTAACTATTGTTTTTTTCGATATAGCTGAACAATTCAAATAATCTTTCCAGTTCTTCATCTGAGTAAAAGTCTATAGTAATATTTCCTGTATTATCCTTTTTCACATTTAGTGTAACTTTTGTTCCTAAAATGCCGCGTAAATAACTCTCGAATGAATTTTTAGAAGCGGAGTTGTTTTCAGGTATTTCCGGAACTTCTTTTGGAGCTTTTTCTTTAGTGGAGCTTTTTAAGTAATTCTTAACAAGATTTTCAATTTTTCTAACTGATAATTGCTCATTCACAATTTTATTCATGAATTTAATTTTCAGTTTTTCAGTAGGTAAATTGATCAGTGCTCTTGCATGTCCAGCAGAGATAGAGTTTTTTATAATGTTATCTTGAATTAACTCCGGCAGTTTTAATAACCTTATTGAGTTGGTAATTGTTGTTCTATCTTTCCCAACTCGTTCAGCTACCTGTTCTTGCGAAAGATTACATTCTTCAAGTAATCTTTTATATGCAACTGCAACTTCGATAGGATTTAATTTTTCTCGTTGGATATTTTCGATAAGAGACAGAGCAAGCATCGCCTCTTTGGTTTCAACTTTTATTATGTATGCAGGAATATCTTTATATCCAATCTCAGTACAGGCTCTCCATCTTCTTTCACCTGAAATTAATTGATATTTATCTGTAGTTAACCTGCGCACGGTTATTGGCTGAATCAAACCGTTTTGTAAAATAGATTTCTTTAATTCCTCAAGCGCTATTGGCTCGAACTCAGTCCTTGGCTGGTAAGGATTAGGTTCAATAATTTCGATTGGGATCATCGCAAGGATATCGTAAGATTTCCCATCATCCTTTTTAATTTCCTTGGAAGAAACAGTGACTGGATCATCATTACCTTCCTTGAAATTAGGATTGATTAACGCATCTAGTCCCCTTCCTAACCCAGGCTTAAGTTTACTCATTAATTTTTTTTCCGTATTACTTTTAGTTTGTTCTTTCAATCAATTCAGTTGCCAACGACATATAATTTTGTGCCCCAACGGAAATTGAATCATACAAAATTACAGGTTTCTGGAAACTTGGCGATTCGGATATTCTAACATTTCTGCGAATAATGGTTTTAAATACTTTATCACCAAAAAAATTATTTACTTCTTCTACTACTTGTTGAGATAATTTCAGTCTCTGGTCGTACATTGTCAGCAAGACACCTTCAATATATAAATTCGGATTCAATCCTTTTTTTACAATGTTCACTGTATTAAGTAATTGCCCCAACCCTTCCAGTGCAAAGTACTCACATTGAACAGGAATAATTAATGAGTTAGAAGCTGTTAATGAATTTAAAGTAAGTAAACCTAAAGATGGAGGACAATCAATAAAGATATAATCATAATCATTCGAAATCTTTGCAACTTCTTCTTTCAATCTGTATTCGCGTTTTTCAATTGAAACCATTTCCACTTCTGCTCCAACTAAGTTAATATTAGCAGGAAGTACATCTAAAAACGGCATATAAGTTTTTTCAATACAATCAACGGCATCTTTTTCGCCGATAAGTACTTCATAAATTGAGTTTGACGTTTCTTTACTTATTCCTATTCCGGATGTCGAATTAGCTTGGGGATCGATATCAATGATCAATGTTTTTTTCTCTGCAGCAGCAATAGAAGCTGAAAGATTAATTGTGGTTGTGGTTTTGCCCACTCCACCTTTCTGATTTGCAACAGAAATTATTTTTGCCATAAATTCCTTACGGGTTTAGAGTACAATTATAGATTTATTTCTTCACCATACTCCAGCACTCTGCATTCTTTATCCATAGCTGCAACCTTTTCTTTAAATTCATTTGGATCAGCTTCAATTATCGGAAATGTATTATAGTGCATAGGTATAGTTATTTTTGGATTAACTAATTCTACCGCTTTAACTGCATCATCAATTCCCATTGTAAAATTATCGCCAATTGGTACTAGAAAATAATCGACCGGATTCATTTCACCAATAAGCTTCATATCATAAAACAAACCGGTATCACCAGTGTGATAAATAGTCTTGCCATCAATTGTTAACAATACTCCAGCAGGTTCACCAACATATTGTCCGTCCGGAGTTTTTGAACCGTGATGCGCAATTGTAAATTTAATTCTACCGAAATCAAAATTATAGCCACCACCAATATGCATCATGTGGGATTTAAATCCTTTTTCATTAATGTAATTTGAAAGTTCAAATACACATATAAAAGTAGGATCAGTTCTTTCAGCAATTTTTAACGAATCGCCGATATGGTCACCATGTCCGTGAGTTAAAATAATATAGTCTGCGTTTACTTCTTCTGATTTAACAGGTGATGTTGGATTATCATCCAAAAACGGGTCAATTAAAATTACTTTGCCGTCGTCCGTCGTAACCTGAAATGATGAATGTGAAAAATATCTTAATTTCATATCTACTCCATTCTTTTTGTGATTTTATTCAATAAAGAACAGGATGAAAAACAAAAAATAGCGGGACGTAAAGATAACTATTTTTTACCAAGAGTTTGATCAAAAAAACTTTTCCAGCTAATATCTTTAGTAATTTTAAGATTTTTTGTTAACTGGCTTTTAAGTGTCTCTTTAGATAAACCTTTTATTAATTTCCCATCAATAGCGAGCGCGATTCCGCCTGTTTCTTCTGAGACTATCAAACTAACAACATCTGCTGTTTCAGAGATGCCCAGCCCTGCTCTGTGCCTCATTCCTAATGTTTCACCATTAATATCTGTTTCTGTAGACAAAGGTAATGTGCAACGGGCAGCTTCAATAATGTCCCCTTTTATAATTACTGCACCATCATGTAACGGACTTCTTGGGAAAAATATCGACCGCAATAAATTTTTATTTACTCGTGCGTTTATAACTTCACCGGTTTCAACAATCCCCCTAATTCCTGCGGTTCGCACCAAAACAATTAAAGCTCCATGCTGATTTTGAGATAGCTCAAATGCTGTCTCAGTTAAAATATCTGCAAGGTTTTTTTCGTCATTTTTAACAAACATTCTGAGTAATGGATTTCGGCCCAATATTAGCAGCAATCTTCTGATTTCAGGCTGAAATAAAATAATGAATGCTATCACCCAAATATCGGTGATTAATTTCAGCATCCACCCGAAAGCTTTAAACTCTGCTGCTTGAGCTAAAAATGAAAGGAACAAAACTAAAATTAGCCCTAAAAATATTTGTGCAGCAATTGTTCCTTTTATAATTCGATATAATTTGTAAATCACAAAAGACACAATCATTATATCGAGAAGATCGAAAAGTGAAACAGTGAGAAATCCTATTTTGAAAAGTTCTGTCATTTAATTCACTAACTCAGGTTTCTTTATTCTAGAAATTATTTCTCGCGCCTCAACTGCAATTTTTACATTATGTGTTCTAATAATTTTAGCTCCGTTCATAATTGAAGAACAATCAGCAATGGCACTTGCAAAATCTCTTTCTGACGGATCATTATTTATAATTTTCCCAATAAAGGATTTACGTGAAAGCCCTACCATTATAGGAAAACCTAAGCTCTTGAAATCAGATAGTCTATTAATGATCTCGTAATTATCAACTAATCTCTTACCAAAACCAACGCCAGGATCAATAATAATATTTTGCACACCTTTTTTTTCTGCAAGCTCGATCTTTGATTCTAAAAAGTCGTATATCTCAGATATAACTTCTTTATAATTTGGTGAATGCTGCATTGTTCTTGGATTACCTTTAATATGCATTAATATCAAAGTTGCATTCTTTTCTTTAACAACATCGGCAATTTGCGGCTCAAATGTTAAACCACTAATATCATTTACAATATTAGCACCGGTGCTCAAAGCTTCTTCCGCTACTTTAGATTTGGTGGTATCAATAGAAATTAAAACTTCACTATTTTTTTCTCTTAACTCCCTAATAACCGGAATAACTCTTTCAAGCTCTTCTTCATCAGTGACTTCATCCGCACCAGGGCGGGTAGATTCTCCGCCAATGTCCAAAATGTCAGCACCCTCTTCAACTAATTCTAGTCCCCTTTTTATAGCTTCATCCGAATGTAAATATTTTCCTCCATCAGAAAAAGAATCCGGAGTAACATTTAATATCCCCATTATGAGATGTTTGTCTAAAGAAAACTCTGCTTCGCTAATTTTCACTGGCTGTTTATCGTATTCACAAAAATTTCTGAAGGCTTTTGATACTTTGTAAGCCTCATCTCCGGTAGAAAACGAATGAATTTCTTTCGACAATTCTTTTAACTTGCTAAGTGTTCCGATTACGCAAAAGTCTACATTCCCCTCAATTCTATTTACAGAATAGCAAATCTCTTTATTTTCTAAGAAATAAGTTTTCAGCTTTTCTTTGGGATTTTGACCAAGTCCGCGAAGCTCAAGTGCAAATAAATCTTTTTCGTATAACTCCCTAAAAATCTCGTACTTAGTGCTGTATTTTTTGAAGACCAATGGATTTGAAATATTTATAATTTGCGCAATCAATTAATGTGGTGTTTATAAATAAAAAGAATACTGAATATAAAAAGAGATATTAAAATTGTAAAAGAAAACTTTATCTTAAATAAAATTTTTAGTGAAGCTATTCTGAAATGATATTTTTTAATTCGACTGTTGCAGCGGTTACATTATCTTTACCAAAAATAGAAGAGCCAGCAACAAAGGCATTACAGCCAGCATCTGAAATTGTTTTAATATTATCTACTGATACCCCACCATCAATTTCGATTATGTAATTGTAATCATTTTCTTTTTTAAGTTCGTCAAGCTTTTTAATTTTGGTGAGACTGTTTCTTAAAAATTTTTGTCCGCCAAATCCAGGATTAACTGACATTATTAAAATCATATCAACAAAATCAAGTACTTCTGTTAAAGTCGAAATCGGTGTAGCTGGATTAATTACTACTCCGGCCTTAGCACCTAATTCTTTAATTCTTGCCATAGTTCTATTTAAATGTTTTACTTCTTCTTGATGTACAGTTACATAATCAGCACCGGCATTTATAAATTGCTCAATGTAATTGTCAGGATCTTCAATCATCAAATGAACATCAATCGGAAGATTTGTAATTCTGTTAACTGCTTCAACTACAATCGGGCCAAATGTAATGTTCGGCACAAATTTTCCGTCCATTATATCACAGTGAATCCAGTCTGCGCCTCCCATTTCAACATACCTAATTTGCTGAGATAAGTTTGAGAAATCCGCGGATAAAATTGAAGGTGCTAAAATTTTCATAATTCTTTACTTACCTTAGTTAAAGTTACATCAACACTATCGCCATAGTTTACTAGCTTTCGTTCACTCGGATATTGTTCAATTACAGTATTCGGGAGCAAGTTTGGTGTAGAAATGTAAAGCTGTTTTCCGATTTTTAATGAGTGCCTTCTTAATATTTTTTCAGCTTCTTTTAGTGATTTTCCCAAAATATTGGGAACACGTACCATACCTACTTTTGGCCCAATACTTATTTGAAGTGAAATAGTATCACCTTTCGGAAGAGTTATTCCCTCTTCAATACCTTGACCAATTACAGTGTTTGCCGGAAATTCGGATCGCTTTTCAACAACTTCGCCGGAAACTAAGCCAAGTCTTTCAATTGTTATTTGGGCATCTCTCAAAGTTCTACCAAGCAGTGAGGGCATTTTAATTAAAGGTTCACCGCCACTTACAAACAAATAAATTCTTCTATTGATTTTAACTTTTCTGCCTTGAGCCGGGTTGTGAAACATCACATGATCTTTTTCAAAGTTTTCATCAAATCTTGGACCCTCTTGTATGGGATTTAGATTTAATTCTTGCAATATTTTAATAGCTTGGTCTTTGTGCATTCCCACCAAATTCGGAACAGTGATTTCCGGTTCGTCAACATACCAAGGTAAAATGAAATTATCAGCTATCAGCAATGAGATTAAACCAAGTAAAATAATTACAGTAGGGATGATTATTAATCTTTTGGAATATTTCTTAAGTTTTTCTAAAAATTGGCTCATTTCAAAAGGATTTTATTCGAAGTTCTAATTTCACGAAATTTAATATAAAAACAAACTACGAAGATTAATTTTCTAAACTAAATAGATTTTATAAAAAATATTTTTTGATTATATGATTTGTACCTTTCAATATTCTTAAGTGTTTCTTATTTTTCAAAATTATTTTTTTGTTAAAAGATATTTGGATCGAATTAAAATCACAAAATTTCCTTTCTAATTTAATTAGGAGCAACTATGTTCAAAAATCACCCCAAAGGACTTCCTGTTCTCTTTTTTACTGAGATGTGGGAAAGGTTTGGTTATTACACAATGCTTGCAATTTTCGTTTATTACTTGCAAGAAAACTTCGGATGGGATCAAGCAACTGTAACCAATATATATGGTTTATTTTTAGCTGGAGTTTATTTTACACCTATTTTTGGTGGATGGATTGCTGACAACCTTTTAGGTTATGGTAAAACTATTACTCTGGGCGCCATTGTCATGTGCGTCGGATATGCAATGATGGCTATCCCGACGGATCAACCTACATTATTATTTGCAGCCCTTGTTGTTGTAGCTATTGGTAACGGCCTATTTAAGGCCAATATTTCAGTTTTAGTTGGTAATTTATATGCTCACTCACAAAAATCACTTAAAGATGCAGGCTATAATATTTTCTATATGGGTATCAATATTGGTGCTTTTTACGCACCATTTGCAGCTGCCGGAATTAGAGAATTCTTCACAGAAAATTTTGGTACAACAATAGCTCAAGGTTATAATGCAGGTTTTGCGGTTGCATCTGTTGGAATGATTTTCTCAATGGTGATCTTCTTATTATTCAAGAGCAAATATAAAGATGCTGATTATCAATCAAAACATCAAGTTAATACAGAAAAAGATGTTGAATTAACACCAAAACAAGAGAGAGAAAGAGTAGTTGCTCTGATTACTGTATTTGCAATTGTTATTTTCTTCTGGATGGCATTCCACCAAAACGGTGCTGCACTTTCATTGTTTGCTAGAGATTACACTCATCAAATAGTTGGCAAATTTACATATTTACTATTTGATGTTATAAGCTTGCATTCAATACTATTTATTCTACTTGGCGGAGCAGTAGCAATTAAAGGAAGTTCTGAAGGGAAATCAAGATTGATTGGCGGAGTATTTGCTGTAGTTGGCTTAGTAGTTTTGATTTATAAACTTATGACTTCTCCTGAAACGGGTCAAATAGCACCTGAGGAATTCCAAGCATTCAATCCAATGTTTATAGTATTATTAACCCCAGTGGTAGTTGGAATATTTTCATATCTAGCTAAAAAAGGCAAAGAACCTTCATCTCCTGCTAAGATTGGTATTGGTATGTTGATCACTGCAATTGCTTATATTTTTATGGTAGTTGCTTCAATTGGATTAGCCCCAGTACATACTTTAGGCGGTTCAACATCTGCCGTCACAGTTTCACCATTCTTTTTAATATCAACATATTTTACATTAACTGTAGCTGAATTGCACTTAAGCCCAATGGGACTTTCGTTTGTTTCCAAAGTTGCTCCTCCAAAAATGAAAGGTTTGCTAATGGGTGGTTGGTTTGGCGCAACAGCGGTTGGTAATTATCTAGCCGGATTTGTTGGAAGATTCTATCAAGAGTGGGAGCTATGGCAATTCTTTACAATGTTAATTGTATTTGCAGGTCTAGCAGCTCTAATGGTTGTATTTTCTCTTAAGAAATTAAAAAGAGCAACTGCATAGACCAGAATAGATATTTTATTTTAAGGCGTCATTTATGTGACGCCTTTTTTTATTATTTTATAATGTTACATGTAACATTATTATAATGAAAGTTAGAGATATAATAGATGATGAAAAACATATGCATTTTTGAAGACGATAATTCTAGAAATTTGCACCCTCTTTCCTATGTTCGCCCTGTGTTTGATCTTAGAACAGGCATACTTTCATTAAAGGAAAAGATTGAAAAGAACTTCAGTGATTCAAAAATAATACTGAAAGTTCACGACTATCTGATTGATTCAGTAAAGGAAAATAATCCGGATTGTTTAGTAAATGAATTAGAGGGAAGTACCGAAATAATTTTTATAAATGGAAGAGTTTTGTTTGATGAAAACTTCAAGAAGCAAATCGGAAGATTGAATGTGAATGAAGCTCTAATTGTAAATGATACGGTAGTTTGTGTTAATTGTAATTCAAGTGCTGCACTGCAATTATTATCTCAAGATACAATTGGAATATCTGCAGTTTCTGATTACTCATTAAAAGAAATTGATGTAAGTGTGATTAATTACCCATGGGATTTGGTGAATAGTAATTCAAAAGAGATTGTAAATGATTTTGAATTATTGGTTGATAAGTCAAAAAGCAATATCAATAATGAACTATCGCAAAATGTTATCTTATTAAATGAAGACAACATTTTCATTGGTGAAAATACAATTATAAAGCCTGGTGTTGTAATCGATGCAAGTGAAGGCCCTGTTTATATTGGCAATAATGTAAAGATATTACCGAATACTGTTATTGAAGGTCCTTGCTGCATTGGTGATAATTCACAGATAAAAATAGGGGCTAAAATTTATGAAGGCACAAGTATTGGGGAATGGTGTAAAGTTGGCGGCGAAGTTGAGGAATCAATAATCCATTCATATTCAAATAAGCAGCATGATGGCTTTCTTGGGCACTCATACATCTCTTCCTGGTGTAATTTAGGCGCAGATACAAATACAAGTGATTTGAAAAACAATTATGGAAATGTGAAAGCAATAATAAATGACGAAGAAGTAAATACTGGATCACTGTTCGTTGGTTTAATTATGGGCGATCACTCAAAGTCTGCAATAAATACACAATTCAATACCGGTACTGTTGTGGGTGTTTCATCAAACATTTTTGCAAGTAATTTCCCTCCAAGATATATTCCTTCTTTCAGCTGGGTTGATGACAATAAAACAACAACATACGATTTAGAAAAAAGCAAAGAAGTTGCTGATAGAGTAATGAAAAGACGGAAGAAAGAGTTTTCAAAAATTGACAATGATCTTTTTGATTATAATTTTAAACTAACCGCTTCTGAAAGAATATCCCGTAATATGCCCGGCTAATTATGTTTAATACTTATTTTTATTTGAACCGGGCGGTTGTTGAGTTAAACTCAATACTTACTAGCACAAAAGTATACGAAGCATTTACTCAAAATAAGAACAAACTTTATTTTGTAATCCCAAGCGAGGAACAGCCTTTCCGGACTTTGGTAATTTCCACAGATCAAAACATTCCATATTTGCAAATAAAGAAAGAGCATCACAAAGCAAAGAAGAATTCACCAAACTTTTTTGTAGACCACTTCCCTGCCGTACTAAAAAGATTTTATATTGCTGAAAATGATAGACTGATCAAAATTGAATTTGATAGATTCAGCCTTTTCTATTCAGTACGAGGAAATAATACCAATGTTTATCTAATTGATGAGCAAAATAGAATTGAGTTTTTTAAATCTAATAAAAGACAAAACCCTCAAAAGTTAATTGAAGAAACAACCAGTATCAACTTCATTGATGTGTTTAACGAAAAAGTTTTAGATGAAAAGATTTTCCCATCTATTCAATTGCTTGATATTAAAAAGATTGAGTCCAGAATTACAAAGGATATTTTCAATGAATATAAATCTCGAACAAGTGAAATCAATGAAACCTCCTTCAAAGACGTATCAAAGAAAATTATATATGAAATCTACTTTGAAGATGTAAGCGTTTATTTCTCGGAAGAAAATTCAGCGGAGTTTTTACCTGAAACTTTTAATAAAAATTCGAAAACAGAAAACTTATTTGAGAATTATAACGAAGCAATTTCGAAATACATTTCGCTTAAATATGGAAAAGCCAACTATCTCGGTTCAAAAAAAGAAATAGAAAATTCCTTAAATAAAGAACTCACGAAACTTTCAAATAAGTTAAATAAGCTAAAAAGAAGAATTGAAGAAGGATCCAAAGAAGAATTGTATAAAAAATATGCTGATATGTTATTAGCTAATATTTATCAATTAAATAAAAAAAATTCGTCAATAGAATTGGAGGATTTTTCAACAGGCGAAAAAATCAAAATAAAGTTAAATGAAAAGATTTCACCGAAAAAGAATGTAGATTTGTATTTTGAAAAATCTAGAGATGAAAAAATAAATTACCAAAAGTCGGTTGAACTTTTTAATTTGACTAACCAAAAATATGATGAATATTTCAATATAAAAGAAAGTCTCGAAAAAGCCGAAAATGTTAAAGACTTTGAAGAGATTAGAAATAAACTGAAAATTAAACCATCCGGAAGCGCAAAAGATAAATTGGAAGAAAATATAAAATATTATCACTATTTGTTGGAAGATAAATACCACATTTATGTAGGCAGAGACAGTAAAAGTAATGATTTGATTTCAACAAAATTTGTAAAGCAAAATGATTTTTGGTTTCATGCTCGTGGTGTTTCTGGTTCACATGTTGTGTTGAGAGTAGAAAATAAAAAGGAAGTAATACCTAAAAATATTTTGAAAGCTGTTTGTTCACTTGCAGCTTATTACAGCAAATCTAAAACTGCTAAATTATCCCCCGTAGCTTATACCTACGGTAAATATGTTTATAAAAAGAAAGGTATGAATCCGGGGGCGGTAAATATCTCTAAAGAGCAAGTATTAATTGTGAAACCGGAAATTCCAAAAAGTTGTGAATTAGTTGAAGAATAGAATTATCTTTGTATAGTAAATTTTACAATAACTACTTATGAAATTTTCTGTAAACTATAAAAATATTCTCATTGTTATAATTGTCTCAAGTGCTCTTGGATTAGTATTCAATTCATTTTCACCCACAGGAATAAAAATAATTAGAGAAGCAGATAAAGTAGTTGAAACTGATTCTGAAGATTATTCAATTATTGTTTCTGATGGAATTGAAATAAAAACCGTCGAATCAAAATCTGCTTATAAATTCTTTCTTGAAGAAGATTACATTTTTGTTGATTCCCGTGACCAGTGGGATTATGAAGACGGACACATTAAAGGCGCAATTAATATTCCACAATTTAGTTTTGAGCCGGATAATGAAACTTTATCAAAATTAGATAAATCTACTAATCTTGTAATTTATTGTGACGGTAATGATTGCGATGTCAGTAAAAGATTAGCAAAAGAATTTATAAAATTAGGCTATAACTTTGTATTCGTATATTTAGGCGGATACATGGAATGGGCTACACTTGGATTCCCAATTGAGTAAATAGATGAAAGAAATTTTATCGAATAAATATTTAATTCTAATCTCCAGAGTAATTTTGGGCTACATTTTCATTTATGCCGGGATGGTGAAAATAATTGATCCTGCCGGCTTTGCTGAATCGATTTTGAATTACAGACTTACACCATTATTTCTTGTTAACTTCTTTGCTATCGTTATTCCATGGATCGAGGTAGTTGCCGGAATTCTATTAATTTTTGGCATATCATCAAAGGAATCAAGCTTTATAATTTGCACACTGTTGATCATTTTCAACATTATGATTTTCATCGCAGTAATTCGGGGATTAGACATCGAATGCGGTTGTTTTGGCACTAATGACAGTCAATCAGTTGGAATACAAAAGCTACTTGAAAATTTTGTGTTGCTGCTTCTTTCTATTCAAATTATTCTTTTCGAAAAAAACAAACTCTCATTAAGCTCTGATTCAAATCAATGATCAAAAAAGATGATGTAAAAAAAATCCTAATTATTAAATTAAGGGGGATTGGTGATGTTGTTTTATCTACAGTTGCTTTAGATAATTTGAGAGTCGATTTCCCTTCTGCACAAATTGATTTTTTAACTGAAAAGCCGAGTAATTTATTTCTTTCAAAACTTCCTCAAATAGATAATGTAATCCTTTTTAACAAAGGCAATTTATTTGACCGTGGCAAGCAAATTTTAGAGATTAGAAAAAATAAGTATGACTTAGTTTTAGATTTTTACACTAACCCTGCCACCGCTTTATTATCTAGATTTAGCGGAGCAAAATACAAGGCCGGATTCCCTTACGGAAGTAGAAAATCAGCTTACAATATTTGGGGGCCAACAGTTCGAGATAAGTTTCATGCTGCGCAATTACATATTGAGTTTTTGAAAGAAATTGGCTTAACACACTCATCAAACAATCTTTATTTTGATTCAAATGAAAGTGATTACTCAATTCTTTATAATGAGTTACAACGGTTTATTTCAAAAGATAAGTTAATTGTGGGAATTAGTCCGAGCGGAGGTTGGGAATCTAAAAAATGCAATCCGGAAAAGTTTGCAAAAATAGCAGATTCAGTTTCTGAAAAGTATAATGCACAAATTCTTATTCTTTGGGGTCCAGGTGATTATGATGATGTTACAAAGATTAAAGAACTTATGCAAAATGAATCTCATATTGCTCCAAAGACTGATATAATGGAAATGGGAGCATGCATAAGGTTTTGTGATTTGCTTATTGCAAACGATAGTGGCCCAATGCACATTTCAACAGCAGTTGGTATTCCGACATTAAGTTTACATGGGCCAACAGATCCAAATCTGCAAGGTCCATTTGGGGACAAACACGAGTGGATTAACAAAGCTGATCTTGACTGCATTATTTGCAATTTATTGGAATGTAATAGAAATCATGAGTGCTTTCGGGATTTGAAAATTGATGATGTTTTGCAGAAAGTTGATTTGTTGATAAACAAAAATAACATCAAAATAGCCTAAATGAAAAACATTGAAATTGCATTAAAAAAGCTGCTTCTCAAAATTCTTTTACTTTTTTCCTCATCAAAAAAAAGCAAAAATACTCCCCTTCGGAAAGGTGAAAAGGTTTTGTTTATAAGACTGAACAAAATCGGCGATGCTTTAGTTACTACTCCTCTCTTAAAACTTTTTAAAGAAAAACTCAATTTAGAAATTCACATTCTTGCAGATATAAAAAACCATTTCGTATTCAATGATGGAAGTATTTATAAAAATGTTGTGATTTTTAAAAAAGGAATTGGTGGTTTTCTTAGTGTTCGCAGATACATAAAAGAAAACAATATCACAACTGTTTTTGATTTGCACGATGATGTTTCAGCAACCGTAAGTTTTTTGCTTGCACTTAGTAATGCGGGAAATATTATTGGTTATAAAAAAGGAAATGAAGAACTTTACACTGAGTTAGTTGATAAACCCGATTCTTCTAAATTTCATGTAATTGACCGTTACTTATCTTTTGCTGATCATTTTGGAGTAAATTATGATAAATCAGAAATCAATGTAAATTATAAAATTAATGAAGTATCATTGAAGTTTGTAGAATATTATTTTAATGAAAAACTAGATAAAAATAAAAAGATTATTGGAATAAATATTTCCGCAGGAAGTGATGCTCGGTTTTGGGGACTTGATCATTTTCAAAGATTGACCAAAGATGTCAATAGTGAAAGTATTCAG
The DNA here is from genome assembly GCA_028282005.1 of Melioribacteraceae bacterium. Lineage (GTDB taxonomy): Bacteria > Bacteroidota > Ignavibacteria > Ignavibacteriales > Melioribacteraceae > JANQIV01. The sequence continues at coordinate 18,572 of JANQIV010000224.1, forward strand.
TTAGTAATTTTAGCTTCGCCTAGCGACCGAGAAAAAGTTGGAGCTATTGCTGTAAATGATTACCCCATTTTCACTAATAAAGATTTCAATGTGTTCTCAGCTTTTATTTCAAAGCTTGAT
>JANQIV010000007.1 GCA_028282005.1 Melioribacteraceae bacterium
AGGCAAAAAGATCAATTCCAAATCTGAAGATGAGCAGTTACACGATTTGAGAATAGAATGCAAAAAATTACGCTACTTACTCGAGTTCTTTAAATCCGTATTCAATAAAACTCACATAGAGTTTTTTATAAGCCAATTAAAAATATTGCAGGATTACCTCGGGGAATTCAATGATCTATCGGTTCATAAGGAAAAGTTAAAAATATTTTTAACAGAATATTCTAAAAGCTCAACTCAGCCAATCCGGTATGCAACTGCTATTGGGGGATTAATTTCTATTAAACATTTAAGACAAAAAGAAATAAGAAAACAATTTAAAGGCAAATTTGATAATTTTATTAGAACGGAAAATTTAAAAAGGTTTGAGTTGTTACTAAAAAACGGGAGTTATCATTGAAAGTAGTTGCATTGTACAGTATAAAAGGCGGTGTTGGTAAAACAGCTACTTGTGTTAATCTTGCTTATTTAGCTGCAAAAAATGGTTATAAAACTTTAATCTGCGATCTTGATCCGCAAGGTTCGTCAACATATTATTTCAAAGTAAAGCCCGCAAAAAAATTCGATTCGAAACGGTTTTTGTCTACACCAAAAAAAATAAAAGATTTTATTAAAGAGACCGATTACGAAAACCTCGACATTCTGCCTTCCGATTTTTCATACAGAAAAATGGAAGTATTGCTGAACGAATTTAATAGATCAAAGAAAGTTTTAAGAGATAATATCAGCACATTTGGCAAAAAATATGATTATGTTTTTTTAGATTGCCCACCCAATATTACGCTTGTTTCAGATAATATTTTTCTTGCTTCGGATTTACTTTTAGAGCCATGTATACCAACAACTCTTTCGATGTTGACACATAAGAAATTGAATGACTATTTAAAAAAGAAAGCAATTAAAGGCCTGAAGTTTCGGTCATTTTTTTCAATGACTGAAAAAATTAAAAAACTTCATCAAGAGATAGTTAAGCGTTTGCTTGGCAAAGGCAGATTTTTAAACAGCCAAATTCCGTATTCGTCACTAGTTGAAAAAATGGGAATTTACAGAGAGCCGGTTTGTGTAAATCAATCGATAAAAGTAAAACAGATTGGTTATGATTCGCTTTGGGAAGAAGTAAAACGAATCATTTAAAAACTAAACCAATATTATCCAAGCTTTGAAATAAACAAGTGCAAAAAGTGCTGAGACAATATTAATTGTCACGAACTGGCTATTACTTGTTTCAATTCTGCTATCGCTATCAAACCTTGTAGCCGCTTTTATTACACCAAAGAGAACAATTGAAAGCTGTACTCCAATAATGAAACTGAAAGCTAAAAATGTTCTTTCAACTATTCCCAAAAGTATTGTCCCGATATTTTCTTTAAATGACTTTTCTTTAAATAATCCTAAAATCGCTGAGATTAAAATTATTATGAGTTCACCTTCAATTAATACGGCAAGTAATAAATTAATATTCGATCCGAAATTCATAGCATTAGTTTTTATTTGTAATTGGTTATATAAAAATATTATAAACTGAAGATTTATGATAATTAAAAATTTGAAAATTTCTTCTGATAAGCTTTCTCTATATTTTTGTTAGAAGTTCTTCCATTGTTTCAAAATCTTTCAAATAATAAACATTAACACGATTTCTATTTTTAACCATCCAGCTAAGTGAGATTTTAATTTTTTCAAAATCCTTTTTATCAATGCCGTTGAACAGATGAATCGCGCCGTCAAAATAATCTCTCATGGCAGTTTCAAATGAACCGAATTCATTACTGAAATAATCCTTAATAAATACTTTACCTTCAATCATTAATAAATAATCATTTTTCGGAAAACCAATTATTTCGATTAACAAATTAGCTTTATTTATTGGTTCGGAAATTATTGAGGATTTATTTAATTGATTCAGAATAGAATTAACAACATCTCTTATTTCAGCCGCCTCTTCATATTTTTGTTTTTCGGAATAGTACTTCATTTTGTTGAGTAATCTGTTAACAGCAATTTGATTATTACCGGAAAGAAATTCGAAAACCTTATCCATTTCGTTTTTATAGCTTTCATCGATAAAGCTTTTTTCACAAGGGGCGAGGCATCTTTCGAGATCTGCTAAATAGCACTTTTTATTTTTCTTGAATTCTTTTTCCGTACATTCTCTTAATTGAAAAGTTCTGTCTATGATATCCTTTAAATTAGCAGTGGTCTCCCTTGAATTATAAGGGCCGTAGTAGTCGTTGCCATCAAAATCAAATTTGGAAACTATCTTTAAATCCGGGAATTTTTTTTCATTATCTATTTTTATGAAGTAACTCTGAGAGTATCTTTTAAGCATATTATTCAAAGGCGGATTGTGCTCTTTAATTAAATCGGCTTCAGTTAGCAGAGCCGTTAGTTCAGTGTTGGTTTTGTGAAAACTTAACCGCGAAGAAGCTCTCACAATTTTTTTTGCTTTTCTGGATGCCGTATTCGAAAAATAATTTTTGACTCTTTTGCTTAAGTCCTTTGCTTTGCCAATGTATTTAATTTTTTCTTTTGCGTCCTTAAAGAAATAAACGCCCGGTGAATCCGGGAGTTTTGATAAATCTGTTACACGCTTTTTCTTTATCATCCTGAATGAAGATTTGACAGAAGGCAATGTTTGGAAATTTACAAGATCTGAAAGAGTCTCAACATGATGTTCTTCCTTCAATTTGTCAATCATTTTAAGAAGAATGTTTGCTGTAGCTGTTGCATCACCCAAACCACGATGGACATTTTTGTGAAGTATGCTGAGGTGTTTTACCAAATTTCCGAGTGACTTGCTTTTTAATTCCGGGTAGACTTTACGTGCAACTTTTAATGTGCATACTTGCGGATTTTCAATAAACTCATAACCTGCTCTCATCAATTCGCTTTTTAAAAAAGAGATATCAAATTGTAGGTTGTGTGCTACTAAAACGGAGTCACCAAAAAAATCAAGAAGATCCTGAGTAACATCCTCAAAATAGGGTGCATCTCTTACATCATCATTTGTAATTCCGGTTAAATCCGTGATAAAATAAGGAATATCCATTCCCGGATTAAAAAAGGTTGAATAAGAATCAACTATCTTCAAATCCTTTACTTTTGCAATTCCGATTTCAATTGCACGGCCATGTCGTGCAGAAGTGCCAGTTGTTTCAAAATCGAATACACTGAATTCAGCATCATCAATAGAAATTGAAGCCAAGTCATAATTTTCCATGGCACAATTTATTAAAAGAAAAATTTATAATGAAAGGAGAGATAAAAAAGCCGGATAAATTGTTATCCGGCATTAAATAAAATTTATTCTAAAATTTTCCTGCATCTATTACACTATTTAATTCAGGCACACCAAGGTAATGAGGGTAGGAATATACGTGTTGATAACCTGCTTGAGCCATATACGAATCTTTTGATTTATCAATTGGGAAATCAAATGGAAATGATACCTCTACTTGCTCATATCCTCTGACTGTTAATTTCACTATTTCGAGAACAACTTTTAATGATTCGGGCATATCAATCCCAGCAGAGGAATACAAATGAGGAAGTTCTGCCAAATCGCTTGTTTGCCATGCATGAGGCACTATGTCATGAGTATTATGGATTCTTTGACAATTGGAGCCAAATTGACCATTAAAGAAATTTTTGAAATCTCCGTCACCTGCGGTTGCACCGGCAAAAGGGATTGTTGAAACGGCTGCGTTATTGCCCGGGTCCCAGTTGCTGCCAATCTTTTGTGATTGTTTAAACCATAAAGCGAGTGTTGGAGCCAATGCACCGCCGAGACTATGCCCGGTAAAAGTAATATTTACTTTTTTATCAGCAGCTATATTTTTGAGGAATGTTGAAATATCTATTTTGTAGCCAGGGAGTTTTTCACTTTGAGGAGTCATTTTATTTAAAAGAGCATCAATACCATCTTCCGTAGCTTTTGAAATTTTTGGTGTACCGACGTGCGGAACCCCCGACGGAATTTTCCAATCAACTTTTTGCCAAACTCTAAAATCTTCTTCCACCCAATCCATCATTGCCAATCCGTTAGTGCCTCTTACAGCGACAATATAATTTTCCGGTTGCGAAATTTGTTGAGCTACAAACATCATATTATCCTGCAAGATTGCCAAATCGAAAGTGTAAACCGTTGGTCCCCAAACCACTTTCCAGTCTGGCACTCCATCTTTGCAGATTTGAGATATTTTAGGCATTGTCTCATTGATAATCCCAAAAATCTTTTCTTCAACTTCTTTTACATCAAATTTTGCAATTATTTTTTCACCTGAATAAGTTAGATACGCCATACTAACAGCATTTTTTTGCTCCTGAGTAGGAGTAAAATTTAAATTACTCATTGGTACCCCTTTTTTGAAATTATAAAATATGTTGAGCATTGTTGATTGATTTATTTTTGAAGTTGAGTAGTCAATAAAACAATCTTGAAGTGAGGATAAATTAGTGAATAAAGCTTAAGTAGTCAATTATTGATATTAAGAAATTTTTATTAATAAATTATCTAAAAATTAAAAGTTATTACAATACTTTTACGCCTCTAGAATTTTTCGCATTCCAGAGGCGTTTAGCAGTATTAATTTTCTCTAAAGTACCAATTTGCATTATTTTCAAAAGTTGAATTTAATTCAATGTCAAAAAAGTTCTGATCTTGATTTATAAATTTATGCTGAACTTTATTCCACCTTTCGGATTAGTTCAAATTATAACTCCTATTTTCGTTTAAATCAAATATTTCGCAACTGTTTAAAAGAATTGATAAAGAAGCCAATACAATCGAGATAAGATTTTTCAAAGTCCCCTCATAATTTATTGGTAATCTAAATTATGCAAGAAGAATCTACTCAAATATGATGTGTTTTGTAAATTAAAGAATAATGTGTCCGAAATCCAAATCAGATTTCAGAATACTCACAAACTTTCAAAAAATAATCACTTATAGTCTCTTTCACAATATCAATTTGGATATCAATTTGATATATTTGCATTCTAATATTATGAGGTATAATGGCGATTAATATTCTTTTTGTTGGGGACATTGTTGGAAAGCCGGGGCTTGATATAACACAAATGTGGTTGCCTGGATTGATTAAAAAATATAAAGCTGATTTGGTCATTGCTAATGGTGAAAACTCTTCAGACGGAAAAGGTTGTACTGCAAAAGAGGGAAAGGCTTTATTCGAACTTGGAGTTGATGTAATAACAGGTGGAAATCACACTTGGGATAAACATCAATCTCAAGAATACTTAAAAATAGAGAAGAGAGCCCTCAGGCCGTTGAACTATCCGAAAGGCACTTACGGTAATGGTTACTATATTGCCGATACAAAAAAAGGAAAAGTAGCGGTTGTAAATTTACAGGGCAGAGCTTTTATGCAGACAATTGACTGTCCGTTCAGAACCGGCGAATGGGTGATAAATAAATTAAGACAAGAAACAAAAGTAATTTTTGTTGATTTCCATGCTGAAGCTACGGCTGAAAAACTGGCTTTTGCAAATATGTTTGATGGGCAGATTAGCGCGTTTGTGGGAACTCATACTCATATTCAAACTGCTGATGAAAGAATATTCCCGAAAGGGACTGGATATATTACAGACTCCGGAATGACCGGCCCTTATGACTCTGTTATCGGAATGAAAACAGAAGCGGCAATAAATAGATTTTTGTATCAAACTCCGCAGAAATACCAGGCAGCAAAAGATGAAGTACATTTGTGCGGTGTTTATTTTAAGGTGGATGCTGATACCGGCAAAACTTTAGAGGTTGAGAGATTCATAATTCCTGAATTTGTTACGAAAGAAAACTAATTAGATTTCATTATTTTTTTATAAACTGAATCATCTTTTAATTTTTTCGTCAGAAAAGTAATCCATTCTTTTGTATAAATGTGCTTTTCAAAAACTTTATCGTAAATGCAATATTTTTTATTAGTATTTTCAGGGTCGCCGCCATAATATCCAGGTCTGATTTTGAAATATTTTGCACATTTAGCATGATGATAGCTGGCTGAAAATTTCCAATTTTTTGGTTTATCCTTACTTAATTTTTCATAAACTTCTTTAGCAACCTCTCCTGCTTTATAATAATTTCCTGAGATTCTTCTTTCTTTGATAGCAACAAGAAAGTTTTCATATGAATTCATCTGCTCTGAGTTATCTGGATTGAATTTAACAAACTCTACAGCTAAATCGGAAGACTCTAAATGATTACCAACCTTTGGAATCATAAACACGCGAAAAGAATAATGAGGACTTTGAAAAATATCTGGCTCAAGACTATCACGATATTGGTTTATAAAACTTTTTATATTGCTAAAGGTATTTAGAGAATATTGCTTTCTAGATTTAGTTTGTTCGCTTTTATACACTTTTGAAAATTGAAGTGAATAAGCTAATGAGTTTTTTAATCTATACTCGTCTCCGAAGTTTGTTACTAAGATATGTTCAAAATTAAGTAGACAAGCTTGGCATTCCCCAAATACTTCTTCATCAAGATCTGGAATATTTTTATGCACAATCTTATCTCTTAAAGAGATCAAAAATTCGAGATTAGCAGTAATTTCTTTCTTTAATTTGCCGTTATATATTTTTATACACTTCCCTAATTCAAAATATTTATCATCATCATTATTTTTTTCAGCTTTATATTTGATTTTTTTTCCTTGAGATAAAAAAATCGCATGTAATAATGAATTCCAGGCAATATTCATAAAAACGATATAGCCTTCAGTTCTATATTCTAATGCAGGTTTGTTATAGAATTCGGTAGCGAGTAAGGCATTTTTTCTAGATTTATTTAAGAATGAATAAACATCAGGTGAGATATAGTTTCCGACATTTTTTAAGCCTGGCCATTCAATCCTCCCGTGTACTCTTCTTTCTGCAATGATTTTATTTTCTAGTTGCTTATTTTCAAATTGGTCGAATTCAGGATAACTACTTCTTAAATCTTTAAAAAATTTTTTGAATGAAGGATTAAGCGAATTTTGTTTGCAGTAATTTAGATATTTATGAAATTGATTATAAAAAACATTTAATTGAGTATCACTCAGTAAAGCTTCTTTGCTCA